>JADFDR010000017.1 GCA_018262735.1 Geobacter sp. | reverse complement strand
AGGGCGTGTGGCGGGCGTAGTCGGCGGCTTTGATAAACCAGCCCGCGACGTAGTCCAGCGATTTCCAGTTTTTTACGCGCTTATTAAACAGCTCACCCAGCTCGGCTTTTTGCTCGACGCTTTGCCAGGTGCTGCCTAAATAGGGCGGATTGCCGCAGATATACGTTTCGCCACCTTCGTTTTCAAAGTCGATCGCTGCCTGATTGAGCGGTGCAGAGAACAGATCGTCGCCCAGCACCTTCACGCCGGTGCCGGTCGGCGGGCAGACGCTCAGCCAGTCCAGCCGCAGCGCGTTGCCGCAGGTGATCCAGTTCTCATTGCTCAGCGGCAAGAACTCGGCCAAGGCCAGCTTCTGCCCGCGATAGAGCACGTCGCACTGATATTCGGCAATCACCAGCGCGAGGCGGGCGATCTCGGCCGGGAAGTCGCGCAGCTCGATGCCGCGAAAGTTGGTCAGGGGAAGTTCTGACGCGCGATCCGGCTCGCCGCGCCGTTTGTTGATCTCGGCTTCGATCGCGCGCATTTCCTTATAAGCGATGACCAGGAAATTCCCAGAACCGCAGGCCGGATCGAAGACGCGGATCTTGGCCATGCGCTTGCGCAGATTGAGCAGGCTGCGCGGGTTGTCGCTCGCTTCTGCAAGCTGCGCCCGCAGATCGTCGAGGAAAAGCGGGTTCAGCACCTTGAGAATGTTAGGGACGCTGGTGTAGTGCATGCCCAGCTCGCCGCGCTCTTTGTCATCCGTGACGGCCTGGATCATGCTGCCAAAGATGTCCGGGTTGATCTTGGTCCAGTCGAGGCCACCCACATGCAGCAGGTAGGAGCGGGCGATGCGACTGAATCGCGGCACCCCGTCGCTGCCCGAGAACAACTGTCCGTTGACGTAGGGGAAGTCTTCGGCCCAGCGCGGGATCTTGGCCGCTTTTCGTTCGTCCTGTTTGGTGTTCATGGCAAGGAACAACGTGGCGATAACTTCGTGCGTGTTGGACGAATCGCGCTCGCTCATCTGCGCGATGGTGTCGGTGAAGCGGGCGCGCTCGCCGAAGATCTGCGTGTCTTCGGCAAAGAAGCAGAAGATCAGCCGTGCCATGAAGTGGTTCATGTTGTGGCGGCGTTCGGCCTTGCCCCAATCGGGGTTGTCTTTCAGCAGTTCGACGTAGAGGCGATTGAGGCGGCTGGTCGCCCGGATGTCGAAGGCGTTCTCGCTGATCTGGCGCACGGTGCTGATGCCCGCGAGCGGCAGGAAGAAGCCGAAGTGATCAGGGAAGTCCTTGAAGGCGCAGGCGACCGTCTCGCCGCTGGCCAGGTCTTCCGCCTCGAAGTCCGTGCCGTCGGTGGCGAGGATGAACTTCGCCTTGCCCTTGGCGGTAGCGGGACTGTCCTTGAGCGCCTTGAACGCCTCCGGCACCGTGCCTTTTTCGCAGGTCAGGATGTGGATGTTGCTTGTCTGGAGCACGCCACCGAGGTCGGACTTGTTCGACGCCCCGGCGCGCAGGCGCTTGATCGTCGTCACCTTGTTGCCGAAGGCTTCGAGGAAGGCATAGGGGAACTCGGCGCGGTCGAAGGACTGCTCCGCAAGGTCGGTGATGGCCTGCTCGATCTCAACGGCGTTCAACGCTACTTGCCTCCACCGACACATTTTTCGGTTGCATGAATTCTTCGGCTTTCGTCACAAAACCTCAATTGCCGGCAATTCTACACCCAACATTCGTGCAAAAAGATTTTTTTTCGAACCTCGGCCAGCATTGCTTGCGACACAAAAATGCGTGAGATGGGCAGCGCAAAAATCAAATCGCGAGTTTGAGTTTTTCGCACACGGTTTGGCGCACGTCGTCGAAGACGGCGTCGGGTGTGCGGGCGGCATTGATGCGCACGAGGTATGGCCGCTCGATCTGCGCGAACTCCTGCGCGACTTGGCTCAAGAATGAAGCTTCCTCGAAAACTTCTTCGCGTTTGGCGCCGCGCTCCGTCACGCGGTCGAGTCCGGCCGCGACGTCGATCTCGAGCAAGAGCACGAGATCGGGAATGGGAAACTCGGCTTCGCTCATTTCGAGAATTTTTCGCGAATCGAGACCGCGCGCGCCTTGATAGGCCACCGTCGAAAGGAAGTAGCGGTCGCTCACCACGATCTGACCTTTCGCGAGCGCGGGCTTGATCAAACGCTGCACGTGCTCGCGGCGATCGGCGAAGAACCATTCGAGCTCCGTCTCGGGCGAAACTTTTTCGCCCGAGCTCGCCATGGCGCGGATGCGTCGACCGTATTCTCCGTCGGTGGGCTCGCGCGTCTCCACCACATCGCAACCGCGCTCGCGCAGCGCCGCCACGAGTCGCTTGGCCTGCGTGCTTTTCCCGCTGCCATCGAGGCCTTCGAAAATGATCAGTGAACCCGAGTTCATATCCTCTCCGTGAAGAGCTGTTCTCACAATCGATTGCGCAGCCGATCGCTTGCCGCGCAAAAACTTTCCTTCGAGATCACAAGCATTGGAAAAACAACAAGAAACAAAAAACTGTGTCACGCGTGAGCGCCACACTGCTGTTTGGCATGCGCATTGCTCTACGCCACGACAGCGTGAAAACGCCTCTCGAAAACGCCCCTTCAACGGGACCGGGGGCAATCGAGGGAAAGATCGCCGGTCGGGAACACAGTACGGCGTCGGGTACAAACAACGGGGTGAGGCCCGCGTCGAGTTTCCGGCCGGCGATTTTGATTGCGATTCGCGTCGCATTCCTTGTCGCATGCATCCAACCCATTTGGCATTGGATCGGTGCGCTCTGCAAATTTACCGCGCCACCCAAACGCAACACGGCTTTGCAAAAAACTTTGCAAAGCCGTGAGTACGTCGAATGTCCTGAAAGCTTCGGAATCAGACCTTACCGACGAGCATGAACGCAATCACGAGCCCGTAAATCGCGATCGACTCGATGAGCACCATGCCAAGGATGTAATTCACGAACATCGCCGGAGCAGCACTCGGGTTGCGTGCAATGCCCGACGTGGTGTTGCTCGCCGTCATACCTTGTCCAATGCTGCAGCCAAGCGCGGCCAAACCAATTGCGAGGCCTGCGCCAAGCGCCGGTCCCCAGTTTCCACCCGCTGCAGCGGCTGCAGCCGCTTCTTCGGCGGAAGCCACGAACGGAACCACGGCGAAAATCAAAGTCCAAAGAGCCAGTTGACCAAACTTACGCATTGCTATTTCTCCTTTTTCATCAATGGCCGAAGCCGTAAAAAAATTTTAGTGCGCCTCTTCGAGCGCTGCTCCGATGTAAATCATCGTAAGCAACGCAAACACGAAAGCCTGCAAAAACGCCACCATCGCGCCGAGTCCCATGAAAATCGCCGGCACCAAGAGAGGAACCATCCCGGTGAACATCGCGACGACCAAATGATCCGCGAACATGTTGGCAAGAAGACGAATGCCAAGCGTAATGATCCGCGCAAAGTGCAGCACAATTTCAAGCGGCAAAAAGAGTGGCGCGAGCATGCGAACGTGGAAGGTCGTCTTGCCGATGTGCAAATGAAACAGCGACGGGCCCATGAATTGGTAGATGTAATGCAAGCCGTGCTTCTTGATGCCAACGAAGTTGTAAACCAGAAACGCGATCGTGCCCCACGCGAAAGTGAACTCCGGAAAACTCGACCCGCCCCCAAGCCCTGGCACGAGACCGAGCAAATTCGAAACCAAGATAAAGAAGAAGATGCCTGCAACGACCGGAAAGTAGGACTTCCAGTCGGGCCCCATGATGTCGCGGCTCAGCGAAATGAGCATGTCCAAAATCAGTTCGAAGACATTGCGAAGTGTCACGCCTTCATCCGGCAAGACACCGCCGTTCGCCACGGCAAGTTGCTTGCGAACTACGAAGCCGGCGCTCAAAAGCAAAAGTGCAGCGACCGCAACGGCCTGCAAAACCGGCGGCACACCCTGATGTGCAAGGTAGTTGTAGGCGCTCAAACCACCGCTGAGAATCATCTCGCGCTCTCCCCGTCTTTCTTTCGATCCTTCGCCAACCCTTCGGTTGGTTTCGATTGATCGCGCATTTCTTTTGCGCTTGTTTCACAAACTTGTGTCATGTCATCGCTTGCCAAATCGCAACCCGGAACTCCCCAGTCTTCCGCGGGCTCCGGCTCTGGATCCTCACAAGCGCGCCAAATATTCCAACGATCCCAACTCGGATCGTCGCTTGGCAATACCGATGTCGCCGATGCACTCAACTCCTGCATCAAGATCCGGTTGCGCCACGCCACGATCAATACTGCGGGTACCGCCGTTGACAACCCAAGCACCAAACCCAGCGGATGCACACCCAACTTAAGCGCAATCGCCGTCGCGGTACCCAAAAAGAAAAACCGCAACGCAAACAAACCGCGCACCGCGCCCGACGGAAGCACTCCTCGAAAGAGCGAATTTGCCGCCGCTCGCAATCCGCGAAAATGAACCGCTTCGATCAGCACACCAACAACAACGCCAAGTGTCACCGGGGGCGCAAAAGCAAACGAAGCGCCAATCACTCCTGCCGAAAGCGCCAGATTCGTCTTCTCGAAAGAATCAAAACTTTGCCAGCGCGTCACGACTCGTTTCCATTCCCAGGTCTATTCGGTCCAGATCGCGTCTCAAGTCTTCAAATCGCTTTCGCGGCCCTCGCGATCTCACCTTTTCGACCGTTCACTACCGACTCCGATTTTTCCTGCGCGTTCCGACACTTTTTGAAGACTGCGATGCTCTTGCTTTCGCAGCGCCAACGCGATCGCACTCGACGCGTTACCTTTCAAAGTGTCATTCCCGCTCGGTGTCCTTCTGCGCAGAGTCGCCGTCTTTCGCTTTCGGTCGCATGCGCACAAGTCGCAACACCATCGCCGAAAAACCCAACGCAATCCCACTCAGAAGTCCAACGGGTTCGATCCCAAAATGCCGATCGACCCAGTAACCGGCACCCATGCTGATCAAAAGTGCAGCGACGGATTCGACTGCGCCTTGATAAGCCGAAGAAAACTTCTGCTTTTCAAAATCTTTTCCGGGTATACCGCGCAATGGATCACCGCAGCCTACAGGGAAAGACGCCGAGGCGACCCCGTTTCGCCGGCGCGGATACTAGCCAAGGGGTTGTTTTTCCTCAATGGATTTGCGCAGCTCGGCGCATGGCCTGGCGCGCGGCGGACAAGGTTTTCGCAAGGTCACGTTCGCGATGTGCAAGCGAAACAAAACCCGACTCGAAGGCCGAAGGTGCCAGATACACGCCCGCTTCCAGCATCGCCGAAAAGAAAGCTCGGAAGCGTTCGAGATTGCTTTGCTTGGCGTGCTCAAAGTTGATTACGGGACCTGCGTGGAAGAAAAATCCGAACATTCCTCCTTGAGCGGCGGTCGTGAATTCCACGCCTTCTTCTGCAGCGATCTTCGAAAGCCCAGTCATAAGATGGGAGGCTTTGTCGGAAAGCGTTTTGTAGACGCCGCGTTCGCCAAGTTTTTCGAGCGTGGCGAGCCCGGCCGCCATTGCGAGCGGATTGCCTGAAAGCGTGCCCGCTTGATAGACGGGGCCGGCCGGTGCGATTTGATTCATGAGATCGGCGCGTCCGCCATAAGCCGCAGCCGGCAAACCGCCACCGACGATTTTGCCAAGACAAGTGAGATCCGGGCGAATGCCGAATTTTTGCTGTGCGCCGCCATACGCCACACGAAAACCCGTCATCACTTCATCGAAGATCAGAAGCGCACCCTCGGCAGTGCAAACTTCGCGAAGACCTTCGAGAAATCCCGGAAGCGGCGGCACGCAACCCATATTGCCCGCGACCGGCTCAACGATGATGCAGGCAATTTCTTTGCCCCAGCGCGCAAACACTTTGTGTACGGCAGCAAGATCGTTGTACGGCACCGTCAGCGTGAGCTCGGCAAACTCCGTCGGTACACCCGGCGAATCGGGAATCCCGAGCGTCGCAACGCCACTTCCTGCACTCACGAGAAGCGAATCGGCGTGTCCGTGATAGCAGCCTTCGAATTTGAGAATGCGTTTGCGACCGGTGGCCGCACGCGCAAGCCGAATCGCGCTCATCGTCGCTTCGGTGCCCGAATTCACCATTCGCACTTTTTCGATGCTCGGCAAAATTTTGCAGATCTTTTGTGCGAGCTCGACTTCAAGTTCCGTCGGTGCACCAAAACTCGTACCGTGTTTCAGTGCATCACGGATCGCCTTCAACACGCTCGGATCGGCATGCCCCAGGATCAGCGGTCCCCAAGAGCCCACGTAATCGATGTATTCGTTGCCATCGACATCGATGATTTTGCAGCCCCGCCCCTTGGCGAGAAAAAGCGGCTCGCCACCGACGGATCGAAACGCGCGCACCGGGCTGTTCACGCCACCCGGAATCACGCGTTGTGCACGTTCGAAAAGTCGCTTCGAAATCGTTCTCTTCATGCTTGCCTCTCCGTGCATGTGCAACGTGCCTGTTTGATTTCGCCAAGCATGCGACCGCCGCAAGGCTTCGTGCATCACCCGTTCGTATCGGCAAAAGAAAAGTTAGGAAACGACACCGTTCGGAGACGGCTCGTCGTCTTCGGCCATTCGCGCAATCGACACCAAGTGCTCGCCCGACGCGCAATCGATCAGACGCACGCCCTGCGTCGCACGGCCCATCGACGAAATGCCGCTCACCTTGCAGCGCAGCACCTTACCACCGTCGGTGATCAGCATGACTTCATCTTCTTCGGAAACCTGCACGATGCCAATGACTTCGCCGTTGCGTTCATTCGTGCGAATCGTGATGATGCCTTGCCCGCCACGTTTCTGTGTACGGTATTCATCGAGTGGAGTTCGCTTGCCATAGCCGTTCGCAGTCGCAGTCAGAATCTCATGCCCGGGCGAAAGAATTTCCATTCCCACCACGGCATCATCGTCGGCAAGGGAAATGCCGCGCACGCCGGCGGCGCTTCGCCCCATCGCCCGCACATCGGATTCGTGGAAGCGGATCGCCTTTCCGGATTTCGTAGAAATCAAAACCTCTTGTTCGCCGTTCGTGCAACGCGCCGCAATCACTTCATCGGCATCGTCGAGGCTGATCGCAATGATGCCACCACGACGCGGGTTCGAGTAAGCCTGCATCTCGGTCTTCTTGATAACACCAGTTCGTGTACAAAGAACGATATGCGACCCTTCGACGTCGTCGAAATTCTTGACCGGCAGCGCCGCCTGCACGCGCTCGCCTGCACTTAAATTCAAAACATTGACCAAGGCCTTGCCGCGCGCGGTGCGTCCTGCAAGCGGAAGCTCATACACCTTGACCCAATGCACTCGCCCCAAGTTCGTAAAGAACAAAATATAAGCGTGCGTCGAAGCCACGAAGAGATGCGCTACGAAATCTTCTTCCTTCGTGCCCATTCCCGTGACGCCTTTGCCACCACGACGCTGCGCGCGGTACTGCGTGATCGGATTGCGCTTCACATAACCTTGGTGCGAAACCGTCACGACCATGTCTTCTTCGACGATCAAATCTTCCGTCGTAAGACCATCGATCGGACCAATGATCTCGGTGCGCCGCTCGTCGCCGTAGCGCTCGCGAATTTCTTGCAATTCACCGATCACGACTTCCAAAATCCGCTCGTCGCTCGCAAGCAAGCTCTTCAAGTCCGCAATCAAAGCGCGCACTTCGGCAAGTTCATCGCGAACTTTTTGAGATTCGAGCGCGGTGAGCGCGCGCAAGCGCATATCGAGAATCGCCTGCGACTGAATCTCCGAAAGCCCAAAGCGTTCCATCAAAGAATTTCGCGCCGACGCCGCATCCTCCGCCGAGCGAATGATTTGAATGATCTCATCGATGTGATCGAGCGCGATCTCGAATCCTTCGAGGATATGAGCGCGTGCCTCGGCTTTGGCCAGGTTGAACGTCTCTCGACGGATCACGACCTCTCGCCGGAACTCCAAAAAGTGTTGCAGCATCTCTTTTAACGAGAGCACTTGCGGGCGTCCATGCACGAGCGCAAGCATGATGACACCAAACGTTGTCTGCAGTGCCGACATCTTGTAGAGCTGATTCAAAATCACGTCGGCGGATGCATCGCGTTTGAGTTCGATCACGATACGCATGCCGTCGCGATTCGATTCATCGCGCAGATCGCTAATACCCTGAATGCGTCCTTCGCGCACAAGATCCGCGATGCGCTCGATCAAGGTCGCCTTGTTCACCTGGTACGGAATCGCCGAAACGACGATCCGCTCTCCGCGCTTGGTTTCCTCGGTGTTTGCCCGTGCACGCATCACGATTTGGCCACGACCCGTCGCGTAAGCCTTGCGAATTCCGTCGCTGCCGCAGATGTACGCACCCGTCGGAAAATCCGGCCCTGGAATTTTTTCGAGCAGATCGTCGAGCGTGCACCCCGGATTGCGCGCCTGCACCATCAATGCATCGATGAGTTCACACATATTGTGCGGTGGCACGTTCGTGGCCATACCGACGGCAATGCCCGTGGAACCGTTTGCAAGAAGATTTGGAAAACGCGACGGAAGCACGACGGGCTCTTGCACGGTTCCGTCGAAATTCGGCGTGAAATCGACCGTATCGGAGTCAATGTCTTGCAGCGTTTCTTCGGCGAGCGCGTCGAGACGCGCTTCGGTGTAGCGATACGCAGCAGCCGAATCTCCGTCGATCGAACCGAAGTTGCCTTGCCCGTCGATCAGCGGATAGCGCAGCGAGAAGTCCTGCACCATACGCACCATGGCGTCATACACTGCACTATCACCATGCGGGTGGTAGTGCTTCAAAACTTCGCCGACCACGCCCGCGCTCTTTGAGTAAGCGCGATTCGAAGCAAGCCCTTCTTGGTGCATCGCAAACAAAATGCGTCGGTGCACCGGCTTGAGACCATCACGCACATCGGGAAGTGCGCGGCTGATGATCACCGACATCGAATAGGCGAGGAACGATGTGCGAACTTCGTCTTCGATGTTGATCGGTTGAAACGCGGGTTGCGGCGGCAGATTTCCGTCGGAGGTTTCGGTTGTCGGAGTGTTGTCGTCGGCCACGGGCTAAATATCCAAATTCCGCACGGCAAGTGCATTTTTCTCGATGAACTCACGTCGAGGTTCGACCTCGTCGCCCATCAAGGTGCTGAAAATATCGTCGGCTTCGACCGCATCTTCGACTTTCACTTGCAAGAGCGTACGCGTCTCGACGTTCATCGTCGTTTCCGAAAGTTGTTCGGGATTCATTTCACCAAGACCCTTGTAGCGCTGGATCGAAAGCCCCTTCTTGCCACGCTCGAGCACACCCGAGAGCAGCGCCAGAAAACTTGTCGCTTGCTCTTCATCACGACCCGATTCGGAAACAACACGAAACGGTGTCGATCCGATCTCCTGTATTCCTGCAGCAAGCTGCGAAAGCTGCTGCACGTCGGCCGAATGCAAAAAGCTAAAGTCGAGCCGCGTAGTCAGCGAAACACCCGCCTTGCGCGTCTTAGCAATCAGAGCATGGCGTCCGTGTTCAGGATCCGCTTGCGTCGTCCAAATCACCGACGGTACTTGTGGATATAGCTCGCCAAGCTTGGCTTCGATCGCCGGTGCGATCTCCGACAGCAATCGTGTTGCATCGCACAAACACGCTTCGTCGAACAGTTCGGACATCATCGCTGCATTGACGATGCGCTCGTCGTAGCGACGCAGTGCAAGATAGGTGAGCACGCGTTCGTACTCCGCCGCTTTGCCAAGCAGCTCACGTAGCGCAGTGTCAGCGATCGACGTCTGCGAAGCGCCTTGAAAAACCTGTACGCCCGAAAGCGCGAGATCCACGAGGTGATCGCGAAGTTCGCTGTCGTCTTTCAAGTAGCGCGAAGCTTTGCCCTTCTTCACTTTGTAGAGCGGTGGCTGCGCGATGTAGAGGTAGCCCTTGTCGATCAGCGCCGACATTTGCCGATAAAAGAACGTGAGTAAGAGTGTGCGGATGTGACTGCCGTCGACATCGGCGTCGGTCATGATGATGATCTTGTGATAACGCACTTTGTCGACGCTGAATTCTTCGCCGATCCCGCAACCAAGCGCCGAAATCAAAGTTTGGATTTCTTGGTTTGCGAGCATCTTGTCGAAGCGCGCGCGCTCGACGTTCAAAATTTTTCCTTTGAGCGGCAAAATCGCCTGCGTCTCGCGTGCACGACCTTGTTTCGCGGAACCACCGGCGGAATCACCCTCGACAATGAACAACTCGCATTTGACGGGATCTCGTTCCTGACAATCGGCGAGTTTTCCGGGAAGGCTGTGATCCGAAAGCGCGCCTTTGCGACGCGCAAGATCGCGTGCCTTTCGCGCTGCAGCACGAGCACGCGCCGTATCGAGAATCTTACCCACGATCGGCTTTGCTACCGACGGATTTTCCTCGAGATGATTGCCGAGTTGCTCGTACATCAAACCTTCGACGGCACCGCGCACAGCACTCGTACCAAGCTTGCCCTTGGTTTGTCCCTCGAACTCGGGTTGCGGCAGTTTGACGGAGATCACCGCCGTCAACCCCTCGCGCACGTCGTCGCCCGAAATGGACTCCTCGGATTTCTTCGCCTTCTTGTCCGCTTGCTGGATGTAGCGGTTTAACGCACGCGTGAGCGCCGTGCGAAAGCCGATCAAGTGCGTACCACCTTCGCGTGTATGGATGTTGTTTGCGAAGGAGTACACACTTTCGTTGTAGGTCTCGTTGTACTGCAACGCGATTTCGATTCCACACTTCACGATCTTGCCACCGCCGATGTCGATCTCGCGTTCACCCGCAAGAAAAATTGGCGGCTTGTGCAGCGGCGAGCGCGTGCGATTCAAATGCTCGACAAACGAAACGAGCCCACCCTCGTAACAAAAGTCATGCGCCTTTGTCGTGCGCTCATCGCTGATCTTGATCCGCACGCCGGCATTCAAAAACGAAAGCTCGCGCAAGCGCTGCGAAAGCGTGTCGAACGAAAACTCGAACTTTTGAAAAATTTGCGTGTCGGGAAGAAAAGTAACCTTCGTACCCGTGCGTTCCGTCGTTCCCACAGCCGCAAGCGGTGCTTGCGGAATGCCGCGCAGATAACGCTGTGCCCACACTTTCCCGTCGCGGCAAATTTCGAGATCGAGAACTTCCGAGAGTGCATTCACGACCGAAACACCAACGCCGTGCAACCCACCCGAAACCTTGTAGCTATTTTCATCGAACTTGCCGCCGGCATGCAGCGTGGTCAGCACGACTTCCGCCGCCGAGCGTTTTTCCGTCGGATGAATATCGACCGGAATGCCGCGACCATTGTCTTCGACGGTGACACTGTTGTTATCGTGAATCGTCACAACAATTTCGTTGCAAAATCCGGCGAGCGCTTCGTCAATCGAATTGTCGACGATCTCATAAACGAGATGATGCAACCCGTCGGGACCGGTGGTGCCGATATACATTCCCGGCCGCTTGCGAACCGGGTCTAGGCCTTCGAGAACTTCAATCGAACTCGCGTCGTAACTCACAAAAGCCTCGTTCGCCTCATTCGTTTCTTTGTTTTCGCGATCCGATTCCATTTCGGTTCATCGCTGACTTGGTCTTGCTTCCCGACATTTCACTTCCGTTTTTGAAAAGGAAGATGGAAGTGAAATGTTCCGTCGGAAAAAGTGGGTGGAATGAGAAAAATTGAAACTTCGCGACAAACTTTCCTACGCCTTAGCCTCAATCGCGCCGGAGAGTACAAAAACTCGAAGTGACCGTAAACCTTCCCAAACTTTGCGTCGGAAGCCTTTTTGAAGAGACAGCTTCTCCCTCGAAAAGCGACGTTCATCCCAGGCTGTTCTCATCTTGCGATCAGATTCGCATCGGCATAATCACCGACAATGAATCCACGTCATCCGACGGTCGGAGTTGCACGGGCGAAAGTTCATCTTGCAAACCAAATTCGACTTCTTTCGATTTGATTGCGCTCAAGGACTCAAGCAAGTACTTCGCATTGAACCCGATCGTGATTTCCTTTCCGGCATAATCGACATCGATCTCTTCCTGCGCTTCGCCAAGATCCGGGTTGCTCGACGAAATCAGCAGTCGACCATTCGTCAAGTCACAGCGAATCGCACGTGTGCGCTCCGTCGAAAGCAACGCGACGCGACGAACCGCTTGCGAGAAAAATTCGCGCTCAATGACCAGGCGTACCGTCGCTGCTTTCGGAATCACTTGCTTGTAGTTCGGAAATTCTCCTTCGATGAGTCGCATCGAAAGCGTGACGTTGCCTTTGCGCACCACGCAACTATTGCCTTCAAAACCAAATTCGATTTCGTCGGCATCGTCTTCGTCGACGAGACGCTTCACTTCGGTAAGTGCTTTGCGCGGAATAATCATGCCTTTCGAAAGCGCGTCGAGACCCTTGCCGATGCTGCGATCGATATACGCCAACCGATGTCCGTCGGTGGCGACCATGCGCACCTTCGCGGAATCCGTCAAATACTCTACATACACACCGTTGAGGTTGTAGCGCGTTTCATCGAGGGAAGTTGCATACATCGTGCGTTCGATCATCGTGCTGAGCACGACGGCTTGCAAAGATAGGGTCTTGTCCGTCTTGACATCCGGAAGTGTCGGATATTCGTCTGCGGTCGTTCCTGCAAGCGTAAAATGGCTACGGGCACATCGAATATCGAGAAAAGAATTTGGAGTCGCTGCGAGTGTGACCATCTCCTCCGGAAGTTCACGGACAATCTCAAAGAACTTCTTTGCCGAAACCGTCAGGCTGCCTGGAGTTTCGACTTGTGCTGCATGTTCATCGCGAATTCCAACTTCGAGATCCGTCGCGGCAAGTTGAAGTTTTCCGGATCCAGCTTCGAGTAAAACGTTTGCCAAAATAGGCATCGAGGTTCGTTTGTCGACGATGGCTTGAATGCGAGAGAGGGCGCGTTGGAGTTCCGTTTTTCCGATCGTAAGCTTCATGATTCTTTCATCCTTCTTTTCGTGTTGTAGTCCCTTGAGGGTGCAAGTCGGAGAATCGATTTCCGTCCCTCGTCGGTAAATTGTCGATCCTTGAATCACTTACTCTCTTCTATTCTTTTTTATTAAAAGAAAAGTAGTAGTAGTGATAGGCGACGAACTCCGACAAAACTGCCTTAGGCATTTGTTTTGGAAGGGATTTCGATTTGTCGACAAATGCTGTTTCTCGACGGAAAAACAGGCATGCTTTGATTTCGCTGCAGTCTATCACGAGTTGTTTTTGAGTTGCGAGGGAAGTTTTGTCGGAATCCGTTTCGAGCAACATTCTTTCGAGGGAGATTCACTGCAGCGGATTGCACTCGAGTTTACTCTCCTCGTGATCGGCGTCGCTTCGATCGGAAATGAGTTTGCCAAGTTGGTGTTTTGCGCGAGTTCGAGTAGAAAATCGGTTCATTTCGAAATGAGTCCGCAAACCCGAGAAGCGATTTGAATGAGTTGACAGGGAGGGCGGAAGCTGGTTACTCTGCGCCCCCTGTAAATTAACCTCATCGGAAGACCTCAAGATGAAACGAACTTTTCAACCGAGTCGAATACGGCTAAAGCGAACGCATGGGTTTCGCGCGCGCATGAAAACCAAGGGTGGCCAAACGATACTGAGTCGACGAAGAGCGAAAGGCCGAAAGCGCCTGACACCTTCTATTTCTTCCAAGTAGCGACGAAGTAAGTTTTGATGCGCTGCTCAAGGAGCCTGCGGCTCATGAGCAAAGATCATCCTCAAGATTTCCCGAAATCGTTGCGTTTGCTGCGCTCCCCGGATTTTGTACGCGTTTCCAAAACCGGCAAGAAACAATCTTCGAAAAGTTTCGTTTTGATCTCTGCGGAACATCCGAAGAACCGCGAGATTGCACCTGAAAAAATCGATGTTGAACCGCGTCCCGATCTCGACGTGTTGCGCATCGGAATTACGGTGAGCCGCAAGGTGGGAAATGCTGTGGTTCGCAATCGAATCAAGCGCGGCATTCGCGAATGGTTCCGACGGAATCGAACGAAAATTCCATCTGGAATGGATTACTTGGTCATTGCGCGCAAGGACGCCATGGAACACAGCGCGCAGCAACGAGACGTCGAATTAAAAAGCCTTTTTGAGAGGCTCACAAAATGAGTTCTCGGCAAAACAAATTTGGGGCGCGTGCGGTGCTGGGTCTTCTCGAAGGCTACTCCCTTTTTCTTTCACCTTGTCTCGGCAATTGCTGTCGCTTCGAACCGTCTTGCTCGGCTTACGCCAAAGGTGCCGTAAAAAAGTATGGTGCGTGGCGCGGACTGTGGCTCGCGACAAAACGAATCGGGCGCTGTCATCCCTTTCATGAGGGCGGGTTCGACCCCGTCCAGTGAGACTTCCACTTGGATCGAAATCTTCTCATCGCGTTCGTGATCTCCTTCTTCGTACTCTTTCTCTGGGGAAGGTTGCAAGAGCAGCAATATCCAAATTCTTCTCCGTCCATTGCGAGCGAAGGGATCAACACCGACGGGAAAACGGAGAGCGATCAACCTAAAAATGTGTCGGACGCAGCTCCGGCTCCTGCGCCCGCCGTTGCTTCGCGCGAAGAAATTGCATCTGTGGCACGCGAGAAGAAATCCCAAGAGGCCGCTTCGGTTTCCGTGACGGAGACAGCTCCGATCACGGAGCCTGCCGAACAAATCATTGAAATCAAAAACGAGCTTTATCGCGCCGAGTTTTCTTCACACGGTGCTGCGCTGCGCCATTTCGAGCTTCTCCAGTATCGAGACGAAGTGAATGCAGATAGCAATCCGGTCGTTTTGACCTGGTTTGATCGAAAACAGGCCGCGGCGCTGACAACTTCTTTTGAAGAGCTTGGACTTGGAGATTTGTCACACGCGGCATATACGGTTGCGCAACCCAGCCCGAACATTCTCGTTTTTGAGCGCAACCAAGCGGGCCTGATTCTTCGCAAGACGTACACATTTTCAGAGAACGCTTACAACTTCGCGCTTCGCATGGAAGTGTTGAATGGATCCAATCGTTCGATTCAACCCATCTTTGCAGTGGCCTGGCCGGGCCGGGTTGCCGCGAAAAAATCGATCGACGAACAACAATCGTTGGTTGCATACCACCAAAAGAAATTTGAACACCAACTCATGGCCGTCTTCGGGAAGCCGGGCTTTCTTGCGAAACTAATTAGTGTAGGAAACGACAAAGACAAAACGCAAGTTTTCGACGGAGATATTGAATGGATCGGATTGGCAAACCGCTATTTTGTGAGCGCGATCCTTCCCGATGAACCTGCCAAGACGCAAGCCAAATTTCTTCCGGTGGAGAGCGGTGTAGAGGCCATCGCAATTTTGCAATATCAGCCGATCGAGATTTTGCCGGGCAGCGCAAAGCAGCGTGATCTCAAGATCTATATGGGTCCCAAAGAGGCGAATCGGCTCGAGGCACTTGGTCGTAACTTCGAGCGTGTCGCTGTGACGGGCTACTCGTGGGTGAGTCCGCTTACGTCTTTCTTTACTTGGTTTTTGATGTTGATTCACAAGGTCGTACCCAACTACGGGCTTGCGATCATCGTGGTGACGATTCTGGTTCGTGCGGCTGCTTACCCGATCGTGTCGCAGCAGATGAAATCGATGAAGCGAATGGCCGAAGTGCAGCCGAAGATGAAAGCGCTGCAAGACAAGTACAAGGATGATCGGCAGGCTCTTTCGCAAGCCATGATGCGGCTTTACAAAGAAGAAGGCGTGAATCCGCTTGGCGGATGTTTGCCCGCGCTTCTGCAATTTCCGGTTTTCATCGGCTTGTTCTTTGCGCTGCAAAGTTCGATCGAACTTCGTCACGCACCGTTCTGGGGCTGGATCAACGATTTGTCTTCGCCGGAGTTGCTCTTTCAGATTCCCGTCGTGAATTTTCCGTTTCGCCTGCTGCCCGTGCTCATGGGTGCCAGCATGTTCTTGCAACAACGAATCACGCCGATGACCACGATGGATCCCATGCAGCGCAAGATGATGACTACGTTCATGCCGTTCATGCTGCTTGCAGTTTCGTACACTTTTCCGTCGGGACTCGTTTTGTACTGGATTACGAGCAATCTGCTCGGAATCGGGCAGCAATTCATCACCAATCGTCAGATGCCCACCGCATCGAAGGAAGTAAAAAAGTAAGGGGGAATGCCATGTCGGATCATCGAGGAGAGACAAAGGAATTTTTTGGATTTAGCCGCGAAGAAGTGCTCGCTTCGGCTTGCGCTTATTTTGGAAAGGATGCCGCGCATTTACAGATCGTCGATTTGTATGAGATCGACATTGCTGGACTTGCTGGCCGCAAAGGAATGCTCGTTCGCGAGATTCGCGGTGAAGGCGAGAAGCCCTCGGAAGCGCGCGAGCGACGGGATACGAACGAGCGCAGACCCGAGTCTCGTGAACGTCGTGACGCAGGCGGGCGGAGAACGGAGTCTCGAGAAGCGCGCGAAGAGGATCGCAATCGCCAAGAAAAGAAGCGTCATCGTGATCGAGATCGCCGTGAAGATCGCCGCGATCGTGGTGGTGAAGGATCATCGGCTTGCGAGGAAACGAACGGAGCAAAGGAAGCCAAGGTTGAGGAGTCGGGCCGCGATCACAAAGCAGCAGAAGAGCCGAACCAGCAACCAAAGCCCGTTTTCAGTGCCAAGAAGTCTTCGACGAAGTCCGATTCGGGAGAGGAAGCACTTTCGGATCCTGGTGAATTCATCGCGGGACTGATCGAGCACATGAAGCTTGGCACCTTTGACATCAACGAAAAAGAGGACGGCAAGCTCTTGATCGTGCAACTGAGTGGTTCCGCGATCGAGAAGCTGATTGCGAATGGCGGCGGACGCGTGCTGGACTCGATTCAATTCCTGGCGAATCAGGCTGAGCTACGTCGCGAAGGGGAAGGCCGCAAGGTCGTAATCGAAGCGGAGGGCAACGAGGATAAGCAACGCGAATATCTCGAGAAACTCGCCCTGCGCGCCGCGAAAAAGGCCGAGGAAACGGGGAAGAGCATTGCACTCGATTCGATGAATTCGCACGACCGACGGATGGTGCACATGGCACTCAAAGACGCGAAGGACATCGCCACGATGAGCGTCGGTGAAGGAAACTACCGACGCGTGGTCGTGGTGCCGAAAGGCGCTCCGGAGTACGAAGAGGCACTCAAGAGCGATTAATCTCATTTCTGCGAGTGCGAAGGCGTCGGGCTTCAAATCGATTCCTTCAAAGCCAAAATCCAGAAAAAATGGCGTTCCACGTGGAACGCCATTTTTTTGAGTCTTCGAGAAAGCATTGGAAGGAGTAATGTTCCACGGGGAACATTTCGTAGATGGCCGACTTTCAATCCAAAATAGACTCGAAAAAGGTGCAGGAAGTCTTCACGCGCGGCCTCGAGGCTCTTGGGTTCCCAGACCAGTTTTCCGGCAAAAAAGGTGGAGCGCCTTGCTTTGATTCAACCGTTCTCGCGCTTGCCCAACTGACAGAAATTCTTTTCGTGTGGTCAAAAAAGATCAATCTCACCGGACACTTAACCCCGGAAAGAATCGCTTCGCGCTTAATTATGGATGCGCTGGCTTTGGCGAAGGAGATTCCTGAGTTTCAATCTTTGGCCGACCTAGGCTCAGGAGCTGGGTTTCCCGGGCTCCCTTTTGCCGTGCTCTTTCCGGAGTGTGAGTTTTTGCTGGTTGAATCGCGCGAGCGCCGCGTGCATTTTCAGCGTCATGTGATTCGCGAACTTGGTCTCAAAAATGTCCGATCGCTTTGCGGACGGGTTGAAGATCTCGATCCGGAGCCTTGCGATGTGGTGGTTGCACAAGCCATGGCGGATTTCGAGCAGGTCGTTGCTTGGATGAAACCCTGGTGCAAGGCGGGTGGTACCCTCGCCGTGCCCTGCAGCGAAGTCCCGCCCGAGCTGTCCGCCGCAAAGGACTTGCCGGGAGTGAAACGTCTCGAATTACGAAGTTACCGGGTGCCGATCTCCGAAATCGAGCGTAAAGTCTGGCTCGCAAAACGCGATTAGCACGGCGCAAAAGATTCGGGGAAAGCGCGCAAATACGACTGGAAGAAGCGCTTTTACGAACAAGCGGGTCTCGGTCGCAAGATCACGCGATGCAAAAACAAAAAATCTTAAAGCGGTAAAAAACTTTGCAAAACAAGGATTTAGAAATGAATTCCCAGGGGGCAAAACCAGGTTCTTCTCATTCGCTTGGTGCCCGGGTTTTCGTTGTTGCGAATCAGAAAGGTGGCGTGGGCAAGACGACCACGGCCGTAAATCTCGCGGCTTCGTTTGCAGCAAGTGAGCGCAAGACGTTGCTCATCGACATCGATCCGCAGGGCAACGCGAGCAGTGCTTACGGCGTGGTGGCGCCTGTGACACAGATCTACGACGCCTTGATTCACGATTTGCCTCTCGCCGAAATTGCGCTGCAAACGGAACTCGAGTTTTTGCATCTAGTGCCTGCGGGTCGAGACCTCGTCGGTGCGGAAGTCGAACTCGTTGAATTCGAAGCGCGCGAGCAGCGTTTGCGCAAAGCCGTTGATGCTGTTCGTGATCGTTACGAAATCATCTTGATCGATTGCCCGCCATCGCTCGGGTTGCTCACGCTCAATGCGCTCGTGGCGGCCGATGCCGTGATCGTGCCGCTGCAATGCGAGTACTACGCACTCGAGGGACTTGCGCATCTGATGAACACCATCGAACGCGTCCGCGAACAGATCAATCCAAACCTGTGCCTCGAAGGCATTGTGTTCACCATGGTTGATCCGCGCAGCAATCTCACGCGCCAAGTCATGGAGGAAGTGAGCGCTCACTTCGGCGAGCGTGTTTTCAAAACATGCATTCCGCGCAACATCCGTTTGAGCGAGGCGCCAAGTCATGGCAAACCCGTGCTCTTGTACGACATCCGTTCTAAGGGCGCGACGAGTTATCTGCAGCTGACCGAAGAAATTTTGAAGCGCCTCGAGCATCCGACTGGTGGAGCGGCGTAAGCAATTTTGCGGAAAGTTTGTCGAGAAGAAGAAACTCCGACGGAAAAAACGAAAAAAGAAGAAAGAAGGGAAAGTTCGTGGAAGACGTGGCGAATCGATCGAAATCCCGAAAAGCGCTCGGACGCGGTCTTGGTGCATTGATTCCGGGTGCATCTGCTGTCGCGACCATGCCTGCAAGTACCGCAGCAGGTCCAACACAAAAAGGTGTAACATCGCTTGAAATCGATTTGATCGATGCCAATCCTCACCAACCGCGCCGCGTCTTTGCAGAAGAGCAACTTGCGACGCTTGCGGATTCGATCCGGCAGTACGGCGTTTTGCAACCGGTCGTGGTGCGTCGCGCAGGCGAGCGTTACGAGCTCGTCGTCGGTGAGCGCCGCTGGCGGGCTTCGAAACTTGCGGGCAAGCAAACGATTCCGGCGGTGGTGGCAGATCTTGCCGAGAAGGATCGATTCGAAGTTGCGCTCGTCGAAAACATCCAGCGCCATGACTTAAATCCGATCGAGCTTGCGCTTGCTTTCCAAGAACTGCTTGCTGCGGGCTCGACGCAAGACGAGATCGGCAAGCGCGTCGGCTTGCAGCGCTCGACGATTGCGAATCATGTACGACTTCTCGATTTGAGCCCCGAGATTCAGGAGGACGTCGAGCAGGACCGAATTTCCATGGGGCACGCCAAGGCCTTGCTTCAGGTTGCGGATCCGATCGCGCGCAACACGCTTCGCGACAAAATTCTTGCGCAGGGACTTTCCGTTCGTGACGCCGAAAAATGGGGCCGACCGGCGAGCGTTGCCGTTGGTGCAGCGAAGAATTCAAAAGCAGGCAGCACCAGTGCCACCTCGCCCGATCCGAATTTGAACCATTTGCTCGACCAGCTTCGCAACCATTTCAAAACGAAAGTGCGAATCGTCGGTGAATCGAAGGGTCGGATCGAGATCGAGTTTTTTGGTGTCGAAGATCTCACGCGCCTGGTTTCTCTTTTGCTCGACGGACCGAGGCGCTAAAGACGGATCCCGTGGCTTGGTTGTGCTTGTCGGCGAAGGAAGTGGTTTTCGCGTTCATCGTGTCGGGCAAGGCAAGCCATCGTCATTTCGAATGCACGAAGAAGTGCTGCGCTGCGAGAAAATTCCCGAGGGAGAGACGAAAACCGAGCCGCGAATCTGCCTTGAACTTCTGTCGAACTTTGTAAGAATTTGCCCGCCTTCCGAGTACTTAGCCAGGTTTGCCTAGCCAATGCAAAGATGCAGCGTCCGCGATGGCCAGGCGTGGAAGGCGACGCCCGCGCGTCACTCCAAAGTCAGTGTGAATTCCATTTCGAGAACTTTCGAATCGTGATTCGAGTTCGAAGTTCGGGGACAAGTTTTGAAGCCGAGATTGCAAACCGAGAATGCAAAATCGAGATCGTGCGATGCTCTTTTTCGAAACGCAGTTGTGTGTTTGTTCACTTTTCTGTGTTTCCCCCTCATCGCACAGGCTTCGGAAGCGTCGTTTCCGCTCATTCCGGATTTCAAGATTTTCGGCATTCTCGTCGTGGTCTTCCTCGTGTTGATTCCACCGCTCAACAAGGTTTTGATTCAACCGCTTTTGGGCGCCCTCGAAGAGCGTGAAAAACGTATCCAAGGCGCACGCCAAAATGCCGAGGAAGTTGCCGCCAAAGCCGAAGAAATCTTGCAACGCTATGAAGCGGAGATTGCAACAGCACGCATTCGAGCGGATCAGGATTACAAGACTGCGATCAGCGGAGCGCGCTCCGAAA
>JADFDR010000179.1 GCA_018262735.1 Geobacter sp. | reverse complement strand
ACACAAATCTGTGGTGCACACCCTGAACTCGCGGCAACTCAAGGAGTTCACGCATTCGCTCCAGGCTGTGCTCGAGCGACATCGTGCGCCGGGAGTCGAGACGTACGCTGCGGGCGGCCTGATCATGAGTTACGAGATGACGAGCAACATCAATCACGATATGGCACTTTTTGGTGTCGTCGGAAATTTGGCGATGCTCGGGCTTCTCTTCGTTGCGTTTCGGGGGCATCGGCGCGGTGTGGTGTTGCCGATTCTCGTCGTGAGCCTCGCGATCGTTTCGACGGCGGGCATCATGGGCTTGCTCAAGATTCCGTTGACAGGGACCACGGTGATCTTGCCTTCCTTTTTGCTTGCCGCGTGCATTGGCGATTCGGTGCACATCCTCGAAGGCTATTTTCATGGCATCGAGCGCGGTCTCACGCGCGAGGCGGCAATTGAATGCGCATTAAGCCATTCTGCACTTGCTGTGTTTATGACGAGCGCGACGACGGCAGGCAGTCTGGCGTCGTTTTTGACTGCGGATCTAAAGCCGATTTCGGATCTCGGCATTTTGTCTCCCATTGGTGTCATGCTCGGTTTTGTGTATAGCGTGGCGCTGCTTCCGGCGATTCTGGCGGTGCTGCCCACGGAGAAGATCCGGGTGCGCAAGCCCGAAGCACAAGCGCCGCTGCTCGATCGCATTCTGATTGCTTGCGGTGAAGTCGGTGCGAAAAAGCCATGGTGGGTCGTCGCTGCTTCTGCGCTGCTCTTTGTCATTGCGGCGCACGGTGTCTCGAAATTGCGTTTCGCACACGATGTCTTGTCCTGGTTTCCCGACGACATGCCCATTGCGCAGGCGTATCGCGTGGTCAACCGCGATATGGAAGGTTTGTATTCAGCGGAATTTTTGATTCGCACCAAGCACGAAAATGGCATCCAGGATCCAAAGCTTTTGCGTGCGATGGAGGAAATGGGCGAGTACGCAGCCAATCTCAAGATGGGGGAGGTTGGTGCCGGGAAAGTGATTTCGCTCGTCGATATCGTGAAGGAGACGCATCAAGCGCTCAACGAGAATCGCGCAGAGTACTACCGGATTCCCGAAGATCCCCAAGTCGTGGCGCAGGAGCTTTTGCTTTTCGAAAACAGCGGCACCGACGACTTGAGCCGAGTCACGGATACACAATTTCAGGTTGGTCGGATTTCGCTTTTGATTCCTGCAGTCGATGCCTTTGGTTATCCGCCGTATATCGACGCACTCAAGCAACGCTTTCAGAAAATTGCAGGCTCCGACGCAGAAGTCGTGGTAACAGGGCTTGTCTCGCTGATGGCGCGTACGTTTCACGCCGTCGTGACGAGCATGGCGAGTAGTTATTTGGTCTCGTTCGTCGTGATTGCTCTGCTGATGTCTCTGATGGCGGGGACCGTACGTGGCGGGTTGGTCGTCATGATTCCGAATGTCTTGCCCGTTTTTCTTACGATGGGCTTCATGGGTTGGGTGGGGATTACACTGAATTACGCCACGATCTTGTTGGGCGGCATCGCGATCGGCATCGCTGTTGACGACACGATTCATTTCATCCACAACTGGCGACACTATTATACGAAACACCACGATGCCGAACTCGCCGTGCGCGAGACGATGCAAACGACGGGGCGTGCCATGTTTTTCACCACCGTCGTTCTCGCTACGAGTTTTTTCATCTACATGATTTCGAAGATGGGGAATATGGATTTGTTTGGCGGCCTCAACGGAATGGCGATCACGTTGGCTTTGATTGCCGATCTTCTTTTGAGTCCTGCTTTGGTTGTGTTGATGGCGCGTAGCAAATGGTTTGCGACGGCCTTGCGCGAAAACTGAAATTCCTTTGGAGGAAAGTTCCATGCGTGCGAAACGAACAAGTTTGTTTTTGACATTGACTCTTTTTAGTGTCACTTGTCTTTGGCTTGGATCTGCGACTGCCGAGGAGAAACTGACAGCGCGGCAAATCATGGAAAAAGTCGATGCGCGCGACGACGGAGACCGTATGGTGTCGGACATGGAGATGACGCTGATCGACAAGAACGGAAACCAACGCGTTCGTCAGATGCGGACTTTCGGCATGGACAAAGGCAAAGATGATTTTTCGCTGATGTTCTTCCTTGCACCGGCGGACGTAAAGAATACGGGCTTCTTGACCTACGACTACGACGATGACACGAAGGATGACGATCAGTGGTTGTATTTGCCGGCGCTCAAGAAAACGAAGCGCATCGCGTCGAGCAACAAGAGCGATAGTTTCATGGGCTCCGATTTTACGTATGCCGATATGACGAAACGCAATCTTGCTTATTACGAATACAAATTGATGGGCGAAAAAGAAATCGATGGGCACAAGGTTTGGCAGATCGAGTCGATTCCGACGAACCCCAAAGAAATCGAGGAAACAGGGTATTCCAAATCGATTGTCTTCGTGCGCCAAGACAATTTTACCGTCGTGCGCGGCGTGAGTTGGTTGAAGAAGGGAGATCGCCTGAAATACATCGACACCAAGGAGTGGCAGCAGGTCGATGGCATTTGGATCGCGCTGGAAGTCACGATGGTGACGAAGAAGGGTGAGGATGTGGTGCACAAGACGATTTTGCGCAACAGCAACATCAAGTTCAATCAAGACATCGGTGAGGATCTGTTTACGGTGCGCCAACTCGAGAAGGGGCTGTGAGCGATGCGTGGTGCGCGAAGCGCTCGCCTTGGGTGGCTTGCCCTTGTACTTGTGGCGTTTCCTTTTTGTGCGCGGGCAACCGATTCCAGCGTCGATGACGTGCTTTCCGGTTTTGAGGAGAGCACGTCGTCGACGAAAAGTGAAGTGACACAAAAAGCGGATCGATGGTGGGATTTGACGGGAGATGTTTTTCTCAAAACATCGTACAACTTTGCCCAACATCATCCGCATCACGGCGAACCGGATTACAGCGGGCTCTCGAAGTTGCAGCTCGGAACGCGTTTGCAACTCGACTTGAAACTTCCGCACGATTGGGAAGCGCGAATCTCCGGGCGTGTCTTTCACGATTTTGCGTATTCGATCAACGGGCGCGGCGATTACACGAGTCAGGTGCTCAATCTCCACGAGCAAGTTCAAGAGCTGCAAGAGACCTATGTGCGCGGGCCGATCCTGCCCAATCTCGATCTCAAGTTTGGGCGTCAGATCGTCAACTGGGGGCGATCCGATAGCTTGCGTGTGCTCGACGTTCTCAACCCGCTCGACAACCGTGAAATTGGAGTCGTCGATCTCGAAGACCTGCGTTTGCCCGTGACCATGACCAAGCTCGATTACTACTGGAATTTTTTTGGCGGCGAGTGGGACTTGTCGGCGATTGCCGTGCATGAGCGACGCTTCGATGCGGGCCCTGCCTACGGAAGCGATTTTTATCCGAGTGCGATGCGTCTGCCGCGCGCCGAAGAGCCGGCGGACTGGCGCTTTGACTACGAATACGGTGCTGCACTTTCGGGCAATTTTCCGGGATGGGATTTTTCGCTTCACTACGCGCGTTTTTATTCGGATCAGCCGTATCTCGAGTTGCTGCCGATTCCGGTTTT
>JADFDR010000178.1 GCA_018262735.1 Geobacter sp. | reverse complement strand
AGCATTTTGTTGTGGTCCATCCTCGGCGGAATCGTGGCCTTGCTGGTGTACAAGCGCACAAGCAACCAACGCGGCATTGTGCGCGCCAAGAACGCCATCAAAGTGCATCTCTTTGAAATTCGCTTGTTCGGCGAAGACATCCGCCGCGTTTTCCTTGCAACCTGGCAAGTGTTCGGCCAAAACCTGCTTTACCTCGCACACAACATCGTTCCGATGCTCATCCTTTTCGTCCCCATGATGACGATCTTGTTTCAGCTCGAAGCCCACTATGCCTTTGCGCCGATAACACAGAACAGCGTCACCTTGCTCAAACTCAAACTCGACCCGCGCCACACCACAGTTTTGCCGACCGAGGTGACGCTCGATCTTCCCGAGGGCGTCGCGCTCGATGCGCCGCCGGTGCGCACGGCAACGGGAGAAATCGCCTGGCGGCTTCGTGCCGTCGGAGCCGGAGATCATTTGCTTGCGTTCCATGTGGGCGACGTGACCATCGAAAAAGGTTTGGCCGTTGCGGGCACACCGCGCAAAGTCCCCGTGCTACGCACGAAGAGCCTTGAAGCCTTCCTGTACCCCGGCGAAGCCGCTCTCCCAAGCGACTCACCGATCGAACGCATCTCGATCGATTATCCCGAGCGCAAGCTTGCGTGGCTTCCCGGCGGTGAGTTCGGCATCCTGCTCACGTTCTTTGGCGTTTCTCTTGCTGCGGGCTTTGCGTTAAAGGGCTTTTTCGGAGTAACACTTTGATATGTCGTTTTGACGCAGCGAACGGAGGCCGCAGAAATGGACGCACAAAACCCTACCTACTGGCGACGCTGTAGCTTCTGTAAGAAGGAGATCCCCTTCTCCACGAAGTACTATCAGTGCAGCGTTTCCACGTGCCGACAAAAGCGAACCGGGCTCGTCTTTTGCTCATCGTCGTGCTGGGACGGGCACGACGGAGAAACGCGCCATCGAGAATCGTGGGCTGAAGAAGCAATCGCTCCGACGCGAAACGCATGGCTCACCGAGCAGGCAAGCGATCTGCACGGCACGAAGCCTATGGCAGCAAACTCGATCGTGCCTCGCCCTACACAAAAAAAGGACGCGAACGCATCCCCAGGCTTCATCCTGCGCAAGGCGCCTCGCCACGCAACTGCGCTGCACACAACCCACACCACGGCAAATCGCGAGCAAGTCCATGTGCCGACGGAAGATCTATCTCGAGATATCCTGATCGTCGCCTCGAAACTCAAGGCCTACATCAAATCTCGCGCTGCCATGAATACTTCGGATGCTTGCTTCGAACCGCTCTCGGACGAGCTCCGTCGCTTGAGCTTGCGCGCCATTGAGCATGCACGCACGCAAGGACGAAAAACCGTCCTCGAACGCGACTTCGACGCACCGCCGCCACCGATTTCGGATCCGACACTTCCGCGCGACGTGCTCGTCGTCGTCTCGAAACTCAAGGCGTACATCCGCGCGCAGAGCGAAATGAGCACTGCCGATGATGCAAAAGACACACTCTCCGACTACCTACGCGCCCGCTGCGAAAGCGCCATCCGCAAGGCTCGCCAAGCCGAACGCAAAACCGTCCTCGAGCGCGATTTCAAGTGATCGCACTCGGTTGCGCGACGTTTCTCTTTTTCGCTCGCCTCCCGACGCACATCCGCAAACAATGCTTACCCGGCACGCGCACCGCGAATCACTGCGACACGATCTGCCGTAGCGACAAAACTCTGTGTATCTCGTACTTCACTCGCGAAAAAAAGTGGGTACTTTGGTCTTTTCAAGGGGAAACTTTGCGTTGGGCGGAGTCCAAGATTGCCGCAAGATCCGCTTGGAAAAGCTGCGCAAAATACTGCGCGCCTGCTTGGGTCAAATGCCGGCAATCCTGGCTGATGAATTTCTTCGACGGTGCAAAAACAGGAACGCGCAGATCGGCATCGATCACCTTTGCAATGTAATCGAGGTAGCGGTCTCCCCATTCCTGCCGCAGCCTTTGATTCATCGCCAAGATCCCATGCTCCATCTCGGTCCTTTGCTGGTAGTAATCGGCGCCTCGATGATTGTAAAAGATACCGTTGCTGACTCCGAAATTTTTTGTGCCCACTACCCACAACTTGGTTTTATCGATTCCCGTTTTTTCCACATCCTGCAAGGTGGCAGCAGAATAAAAAATCACATCCGCAGCTTCGGAGCGACGACGCAATTTTGCGTTATCGCTTACATGCTCTACATACGAAATTTCCAAAGCGTCTTTGTACTGGGATTCCAGCAAGACATTTGCCCAATCGCGGGCAAAGCTGTTCCCGATAACCAACACCCGAATTGGGGTTCGAGCCTCAAAATCGACGTCCAAATTGCGAATTCGATCATTGTATTGAGCATGCATGTGTCGCTCGACATGGGTCTTGGAAACTCCGAGCTCCGGCACATCGCGTATCACCCCGGCACGGAAATAAATCGCAAGAGAGAGAACCGTTGTCACAAGCAACGCTCCGCTCACAGTCCACAACAGTGTTCGCGTAGAAACTCGCTTGCGGTCTCGGAAAGGCTGTTCCACAAATGTGTAACTCAGCACAGACAAGAGAACCGTCAGCACCGAGATCATTGCTAGATGCGAGGCATGAAGCTGCTGCGACCCCGCATAGCGGCTATAGGCCAGAACAATCTGATGCCACATATACAAGCTGAAGCTGATTTTCCCGACTCGAACCACAACTTTGTTCTCGAGCAAAAAAGAGGCTGCCGCATCACTCGAATTGTCCGTCACAAGAACTGCCAACGTCAGAAAGACGACCATCAGAAGAGTTGCCTGAGGGGTCAGAAAGGGAATCTCGCAACTCAACACAAGTCCAAGAAGCAGCACGGGCAACGCGGGAAACCGGTGCTGCACAACTTTGTGTTGGAGAAGGATCGCTGCAATCCCTCCTACAGCAAGCTCCCAAAAGCGGAAATGGATCAGATAGAATTTCTGAAATTCTGCAGAACCAGGCAGCAAATACAACGCGAGAGACACGAGCGCAAGGACGGCGATAGCGGGCAAGAACCACCGCCCCCGTCGTCCGCCTAGCAACAAGAGCAGAAACGGATAAACCAAATAAAACTGCTCTTCGACTCCAAGACTCCATGTGTGCATGAGAGGCTTGTACTCGTTGAGCACATCCCAATAATTTTTGGTGGTTATTGCTTGAAGCACGTTGTTGCTAAAAAAATTCGTCGCAACGACGCTTTGCGCGAGATTTTCCAAATCGTCTGGCAACATCGTGACCATGCCCGCAAGCAATGCCACGAAGCCAACGAACAATGCCAGAGGCAGAATTCTGCGAGTACGCCTCAAATAAAAGCCGAGGATCGAAAAACGGTTCTCCTGCATCTCCTTGTAGATGATTCCCGTGATCAGGAAACCGCTGATTACGAAAAAAACATCCACTCCCAGAAAACCATTTGGCAAATATCCAAAATGAAAAAGGATGACCGCCAATACCGCAACGGCTCGCAACCCATCGATGTCGAGACGATACACTTTTTCTTGTATAAGACGAAACATTGCCATCTCTGATCCACGACCACGCCGAGGTGCATCCGTCCCCGCGATATCCACACACCGCCACGCTCCATGC
>JADFDR010000177.1 GCA_018262735.1 Geobacter sp. | reverse complement strand
CAATCGCGGACGAGTTTTTCCGGATCAATTCTGGAAGAGCGCGCTGCTCGGCGATTTACGCAAGCAAAAATTTGCCGATGTCCTCCAGAACCCGCTGCGAAAACAACTTCAGAATCGAAGCGAGTTTTTGACCGGAAGGTGTGGAATATGCGTGTATAAATCGCTTTGCAGAGGATCGCATCGAGAGCGAGCCCTCGCGCGTTTTGGCGACGTTTGGGCGTCGGATCCTGCTTGCGTGCTCAACGATGCGGAGATCTGCGGCGAGGGGATCGATGGGGTGCATGGAGAGCAGTCAAGCGTGCCGACGGATGCAGTTGTTGCAGCGGGCGGAGGGATGTGCTGATGCGCTCGAAGGCAGCACTGCTTTTGGCTCTTTGCGGGCGTGGCGTTGCGCCGGCAAGGTCTGTGCGTGGTGAATTCTATCCTGGATCTCAAGTTGCGTTATCGCTTGAAGAATTTCTGTTAACACTTCGAAATTTATCGCTTTTTTTGCGTGATGATCGCTTTGTTTTTGGGCTTGGGCACTGGCGATTCGCTTCGCGGATGGCCGTGAGTTCTCTTCCCTTGCTCGGAGTAGTTTTTCTGCTCGCTCTGATTTTCGGTGGAGGTTTCAATGCGCGAGCCGAAGGCGTGGGATCGCGCGTTTTCGTGGTCGAGCGATCTCTTGAGCGCGTTGCCGTGTATGACTTCCTTGATCACACGCTCCACGCCGAGCGAATAGCCGGGCTTGGAGATTTGCACCACGCCACGATGACGTTTTCGCCAGATCTTCGATACGGGTTTCTGGCGGCGCGCAGCGGGCAGCTTTCGCGCATCGATCTCGAGGCGTTGCGCGTCGACGGAACCTTCAAGGTTTCCGAGAACTCGATCGACATCGCGATCAGCCAGGACGGGCGCTTCATTGCAACCGCCGAATATGCACCGGGTGGTGTCACGATCGTCGACGCACGGACAATGAAACTTGCAAAGCAAATTTTGGTGCCGGGCGGTGCGTCGCGGGTGACGGGGCTCGTCGATGGCCTCAAGAATCGCTTCATCTGTGTGCTCATGGAAGGGCGGGAAGTCTGGCAGATCGATGCAAGCAGGCCGGACTTTCCGATCGAAAAAAGAATTCCGCTCGATCCGAAAGTCGGCCTTCCGTATGACGCGATGATCACGCCGGACGGTCGCTACTACATCGTCGGACACCTTGGCGAACCCGAAATTTCGCTGATCGATCTTCGAGACGAAAACCCCAAGCCGCGCTTGGTTTCGCTTCTCGATCCAAAAGAAAAATATGACCGTTCCGTGCCGGTGAAGCTTCCGCATATGGCGTCTTGGGCAGTCGCAGGCGACAAGGTTTTCGTGCCGCTCGTTGGTGAAAAGCGCCTCGTTGTTCTCGATCGCACGACTTGGTCTTTCGTGCAGTCGATTCCGGTTCGTGGCAACCCGGTCTACGCCGTGCGGGCCCCTTCGGAACAGGAAATTTGGGTGAGCTTTTCCGGTGAGGAAGATGATTCCTTCGTGCAGGTGATTGATACGCAGTCGCTCGAAGTGAAGAAAACGCTTGAGCTTGGTGGGCGGATCTACCACATGGATTTCACGCCGCGCGGTGCGTATGCGCTGATTACAGCCAACAGAGCGAACAAGCTTTTCTTAGTTAACGCAAGCACATACGCCATTGAAGATGAGAAGCAACTCGAATCTCCTTCTGGAGTTTTTGGTGTGTGGCGTGCGTTTCGGATTGGCCTGTAGAAAACGCTCAAAGGGATAGAGGAGGTAGGGATGCGAAGCGAAGAGCAATCGAATCGATTGGCGAAGATCATTCAGGGTGGCGTTCCCTTGGTTGAGCGCCCCTTTGCGCAGATCGCTTCCGACCTTGGTTGTTCGGAGGAGGAAGTTCTTGCGCAGCTCCATCGGTGGCGGGAAGCAAAGCTCCTGCGCGAGATTTCGGCAGTTCTCGAAGGCAGCGTCCTTGGCTACGACAGCGCGCTCGTCGCTGGAATCGTGCCTGCGGAGCGGCTCGAGGAGGTTGCAAAGATCATCAATGCGCATCCTACGGTGACGCATAACTACCTTCGAAATCACGTTTACAACCTTTGGTTCACGATCGCCGTGCCTCATGAAATGGGTCTTGAGCGCACGCTCGAGTTGCTTGCCGACGAATCCGGAATCGACGCGTTTCTTCCGTTACGTCGCTCGCATACGTTTAAAATCGGCGTGAACTTTGACTTGAAGAATCGCTCGAATCAGACGGAGAAGATTGAGCTTTCCTCTCCTGAGCCACAAAGCTTTTCTCTTCCGGAGATTCGGATCCTGCGCGCACTTCAAGTTCCGATCGACTACGTCTCCGAGCCATTTGCCGTGCTCGCACAAGAGGCAGGAGTTTCGCAATCCGCTTTTCTGGATTTCGCAAAAGCAAACCTTGGTGGAGCAGTTCGAAAGTATGTCGCCACTTTCCACCACCGCCGCCTCGGAGTGCGCGGGAACGGAATGGCCGTGTATCGGGTTCCCGAGGCGAAGATCGAGGAGTTGGGGCACTTGCTCGCCGAGTGTCCTGAGGTCAGTCATTGCTATGCGCGGAACACCATCGAGGGTTTTCCGTACCGGCTCTACAGCATGTTGCATGCACCGGACGAGGCAGAGTGTTCGAAGATTGCGGCATCGCTCGCGGCGCAAATCGGTGCGGACGACTCTTTGGTTTTGTTCAGCTCACGCGAGTTCAAAAAATGCCGCTTGCGCTACTTCCTGCCTGAACTCAACGCTTGGTGGAACGCGCGAACGAGCGCTGCGCCGCCGTACACAGCTCAAGATCGTGAATTAAAAAACGCGATGCGTTTCAATATCTTGGAGCAAAAAGCATGATGGGAAAGGTGACGTTTCTTGGGGCGGGGCCTGGCCCTGCGGATTTGATCACAGTGCGCGGGCTGCGCGCGCTCGAGAAGGCGGATGTTGTGCTCTACGACCATCTCGTCGACAAAACACTTTTGCATGGTCTACGCGCGCGCTTGATCGATGTGGGTAAACACTCGGGTTGGCATCGCGTGCCGCAAGAACAGATCAACACGATGATCGTGGCGCTCGCGCGTGGCGACGAGAATGTGGTTCGCCTCAAAGGGGGCGACCCTGCGGTGTTTGGGCGCGTTGGCGAAGAGGCACTCGCTTGTGTTGAGCATGGCATCGAGGTCGAATGGATTCCCGGCGTGACGAGTGCGATCGCGGTGCCGGCGTTTGCGGGGATTCCGGTTACGCATCGTGGTGTCGCCGACAGTTTCTGTGTTGTGACGGCGCACCGGCGCAACGATGAATTCGATTTTGCAATTCCGCCGTTTCAACCGCGAATGACCGTCGTGCTCTTGATGGGGGTCGGCACACTTGCAGCGTGGATCGAAGTCTTGCATCGCCAAGGGTATCCCGAGGATTGGCCGCTTGCTTTTGTCGAGCGCGGAGCCTGCGCAGATCAGCGCGTTTTGAAAACGACCGTCGGTGAAGCCATCGAGGCGGCTGCGGCGTTCCAGCTCAAGTCGCCTGCGGTCGCGGTCGTCGGCCAAGTCGTGACTTTGCATGAGGTTCTCGCATGGAAGCGAGATTCCGGTGCGCGGGTGCAGCCGCGTGCGCTTTTCGCGACGAGCACTTCCGGTGCGGCGTAGACGGCAGAAAGAAAGTAGGGCGCGTCGGGAACGGACAGGTTCGCGGCC
>JADFDR010000176.1 GCA_018262735.1 Geobacter sp. | reverse complement strand
AAAAAATCGCCGAAGGAAATTTTTTGCGTGGGATCCCACTCGAATCCGAAGATGAATTCGGCGAGCTTGGGCGCATCGTCGATCGCATGGCATACACGCTGCGCGTCACCACGCAAAACGCCGCCACGGCTTCCGTGCGTGTCGATGAAACTTCCGTGCAAATTCAAAACGCCACGCAACTCATCCATGACACCACAGCGGAACAGGCTCTCAGCATTCAAAACGCCAATCAGTCCATGCAAAAAATTCGGGCAGGCGTCGAAAACATCGCGGGCGCAGCGACGGCCTTGAACGACTCCGTGGCAGCCTCTGCAAGCACAACCCAACAGTTGAGTGTTGCAAGCAATCAGCTCCGTGCACTCGCCGATTTCTTTGCGAAATCGGCAGTCGAAGTCTCGACAACCCTCCAAGCCACCGCCGAAAGCATCCACTCCGTCGATCAAAGCACGATCGCCACGCGCGATCTCGCCCAAACCATGATGGACAACGTGCAACACGGCAAAAACAGCGTGACGCAAACCCTTCGAGTCATGCAGCGCATCGAGAATACGACACAAGATGCACGCCAAATGACCCATCAACTCCATGAGCGCACACACGCGATCGGCGCAATCCTTGGCATCATTCGCGAGGTCGCCAACCAAACCACGATGCTTGGCCTCAATGCCGCAGTGCTCGCAGATCGCGGTGGCGTGGAAGGCAAGGCCTTCGGTGTCGTTGCGGAAGAAATGCAAAACCTCTCGAAGAAAGTTTCCATCCGCACACGCGAAATCGAGGGACAAATTTCTGTGTTGCAAGAAGGCGGCGTCGAAGCGCTCTCTGCAATCGAACGCACGATGCAAGGCGTTTCCGACGGAGTGCATGACTCGCATGCGGTCAACGATCAGCTCGCCACGATCGAAGAAGCATCCTCGCTCAGCGCGCAACGCATTGCCGAAATCGAGGTGGCACTCTCAAGGCAGCGCGGAAAAACCGAAACGGTCGGGAACAACGCTGTGGAAATGGGCCGTCTCGCAGCCGCCATTCTCTGCACCGCCGAAAAACAAGCGATCAACAGCCGCGAAATCACGGCCAGCATCGAAGCCGTACACGCATCTGCCCAACAAATTCACGGCGCGCTGCAAAGCCAGATGCAGCAATGCCAGGACGCAACGCGCGCGCTCGACACACTTGTGCAAAAAACCGGAACCAACACAGAAATGGTTCAAAACATTTTGAGGATCATTTCAAAGCTGTCCGGGGAAGCCGAACGCCTGCGCCACGAAATTCATTTCTTCCAGTTCCAGGAAAGCTAGCGATCCAGAAATCAAAATTTTCTCTATCTCCACCGCAAATCCATCCCAAAATCAAATGCTGCATGCCAAGATCAGAAACCAAAACGCGCAACGCTTGCAGCACATCGGAGCACCCCATGACCGAGAAGAAAGAACCCTCCGCTTTTCACGTCGATTACACTTTTCGCTGGCTCGACGGCTCACAGTCGCGCATCGAAATGGCACTTGATCCCGTGACACTGCGCTTCCTCGAACCGCCCAAAACACGAGGCAGTGCATGGACACGACTCAAATCGAATCAATGCACGCATTGTCCGCTGCGTGAAATCGATCATCCGCTCTGCCCCGTCGCCTGGCGCATCGAAGAGGTGCTGCCGCTTTTCACGGAACGCTTCTCCTATGAGCCCGTCGAGGTCGTTGTGGAAACGGCTGCGCGCACCTACTCACGAAAAACCACCGTCGAAGTCGGCTTCAGCTCGCTGCTCGGGATTGCGATGGCATCGAGCGGATGTCCGACGATGGCTCGCTTACGCCCCCTCGTGCGTTACCACCTCCCCTTCGCCACGGCCGACGAAAGCATCTATCGCGTGATCGCGTGGTATCTGATGGAGCAGTATCTCAAGGCCCGCCAACTGGAAAAAAACCACACGGACGACGACACCAAGCCCAAGCGCACGAGCAAGGCCGCGCGCATTGATCCCTCGCAACAAGCCGACTGGGCTCTTAAGCGCCTCGTCGAGGACTATGCAGATATTCGCGAAGTGAACCAGAAAATGGCTGCTCGATTGCAAACGTCGGAGCAAAAAGACGCCGGAAAAAATGCGGTGGTACGGCTCGATAACTTCGCACATCTCCTTACCTTTTCCGTCGGCCTCGACATGGTCGAAGACTTGCTGCGCAAGCTCGAGCAAACAGTCGAAATGGAGTGACAAAGCCCTCTTCGCGGAAGTGAGCCCTACACGCAACGGATGCGCAAAGCAGTTGCATCCCAAGCGAGGGATTCCGAAAACGGCATGGACGACTCTCGACGAGGCAAGCAACCGGCAACTTCGCCTCGTCGTCTCGCCGCAAAGTTTCGCGGATCCGCATCACGCAACCCGCACGCGATCGGCTGGCGACTCCATTGTCGTCTCGCCACAAAATGGCGTGAATCGGCATCGGTGAATTCGCCCCGTCGTCTCGCCAAGATCATGGGCAAACAGCGATTTTTGCAGTTTTTGGCCTGTGGCTGTGGTATGAAAACATCTCGCAGAAGGCGGGGCAAAGCGCCGCAGTTGCCACATCCCAATCAACACAACGTCATTTCATCGAGACATTCTTGTTCGGAGGCAAGCCCATGCAACGTCGACACCTTTCTCTTCTTTCGACTTTCGCTCTCGTAGCGGGAATCGCGCTCGGAGCCTTGTCGCTTCCGTGTGTCGCTTCGGCACAAGGCAGCGGCACCAAAGTCGGCGTCGCAGCCGTCGTGCGCGGCACCGTTCAAGCACAGGCACCGGGCACGACTGCACAACGCCCCATCCGGAGTGGCGATGCAATCTATCTTGGCGACACCATCACGACCGGAGCCAACAGCAACCTGCAAATCCTCTTGCTCGACGAAACGGTTTTCACCGTCGGATTTCAGTCGAACGTGGTGATTGACGAGTTCGTCTACGACCCCGCAAGCAAAGACGGCAAGGTCGATGTACGCATGAACCAAGGCACCTTCCGCTTCACGACCGGGCAGATCGCGCGCAAAAATCCGGAACAACTCAAGGTAAAACTCCCCGTCGCCACCATCGGAGTGCGCGGCACGGGCGTCCTCGGACAAACCGACTCGCAAAGTGCAAGCGTCATGCTTGCCGAACGCGGCGACCAAAACGACTTCGGACTTCCGCCGAGCGCAATCACCCTCTCGAACGATCAAGGTTCCGAGGAAATCGCAGATGCCGGCTTCGGCTCGGACGTGCCCGCCCCGGGCGCAGCCCCCACGCCTCCGACACCGTGGGATGATCAAAAGATCGCTGGCATCCTCAATTCGCTCGATGGCGGCGGTCCTCCAGGCGGAGGCAACCTCCCTTCCACCGACGATGCGGGCATCAGCGGCGCCATCGGTACCTTGCCAAACCCGGAAGACGTCCTCGATCGCGAGTTCGAAAACAACTCTCAGGATGCGCTCGACGATCACCTGGAGCACTTCGACCCTTGCTCCGGCCAGAACTGGGATCCGTATCTCTGCGGATAGTGGATTCGCAGTTTGCCTTCTTTGCTCAACTTGCATCTACGATTTCGAGGAGTTTTCATGCAGTATCGCATCCAACACATTTTTGCGTTTTTCATCCTTGCTGCACTTCCCTTGGCAACCGCTTCCGCCGAATCGACCTTTCGCAGCACCATCGACGCCGCCGAAGAGTCGAGTCTCTTCCAGCCATGGAGCGAAGACCTTCGCGTAAGTTTTGAGCAGGTTCTCGCCGACCCC
>JADFDR010000175.1 GCA_018262735.1 Geobacter sp. | reverse complement strand
GGATTGACGCGTCCGGTGACGAAGCACAACTACCTCGTGCGTCGCGTGGAAGACATCGCACCGACGATGAAAGAAGCCTTTCACATTGCAACGACGGGTCGACCCGGTCCGGTGCTCGTCGACATCCCCAAAGATGTGAGCGCCATGGAAGCGGAATTTCATTATCCCGAGAAGGTCGAACTCGAGCACTATCAACCGCGTTACGAAGGGCATTCGGGGCAAATCAAGCGCGCCGTCAATCTCTTGCTCAAGGCGCGTCGCCCCGTGATTTATTTCGGCGGAGGCGTGATTTCTTCCGGCGCTTCGAAGGAGCTTACGAAGCTCGTCGAGATGCTCAATCTTCCGACGACCTACACACTGATGGGTATCGGTGGCTTGCCCGGAAATCATCCCGCGTCGCTGGGTATGCTCGGCATGCACGGGACGTATCGCGCAAACACGGCAGTCGATCAGTGCGATCTGCTCATTGCGATCGGTGCGCGTTTTGACGATCGCGTGACAGGCAAGCTCGACGGGTTTAGCCAGCACTCGAAGAAAATTCATATCGACATCGATCCGACGAGCATACGCAAAAATGTGAATGTCGATGTTCCGATCGTGGGAGATGTGCGTTGTTGCTTGCAAAAGCTCAATGCGATGCTCGAGCAGAAGGTCGAGCAAATCATGGAATTTCGCGAAACGATCGAGCCGTGGTGGCGCAAGATCGAAGACTGGGATCACGAAGTTCCCATGACCTATGTGCAGCCGCCCGACGGAGAGATCGCGCCGCAATACGTGATCGACAAGATTTTCGAACTCACGGAAGGCAACGCGATCGTGACCACCGACGTTGGTCAACATCAGATGTGGGCGGCGCAGTTCTATCACAGCCAAAAGCCGAACCATTGGATTACTTCGGGTGGTCTCGGCACGATGGGGTTTGGTTTGCCTTCCGCGATCGGCGCACAAGTGGGTCGGCCGGGGGAGCTCGTCGTGAGCATTTCCGGTGACGGCGGGATTCAGATGAACATTCAGGAGTTGCAAGTCGCCGCTGAATACAACTTGCCGGTGAAAGTCGTGATCTTGAACAACGGCTATCTCGGCATGGTGCGTCAGTGGCAGCAACACTTTTATGATAATCGCGAGTCGCAAGTGCTGATCGGATCTCCGAATTTCGTGAAGCTTGCCGATGCGTTCGGCATCCTTGGCATGTCGACGAACAAACCGAGCGAAGTCGAACCCATGCTCGAGCGCGGTTTTGCACATCCCGGGCCGGTGGTGATGGAGTTCAAGATTCCGCAATTTGCGAATTGTTATCCGATGGTGCCGCCGGGAGCGCCGCCGTCGAAGATGATTTTGAAAGATCCTTATTGAGCGGAAGGAGTTGCAGTCGTGCGTCACACAATTTCGGTTTTGGTACGAAACGAGTTCGGTGTGCTCTCGCGCGTCGTGGGGATGTTCAGCGGTCGAGGCTACAACATCGACAGCCTGAACGTGGCACCGACGCACGATTCGAAGAAGTCGCACATTACGATTGTGACCGAGGGTGACGACATCGTGATCGAACAGATCTGCAAACAGCTGCACAAGCTGATCGATGTGATTCGGGTCGAAGATCACACGGACGGCAATACGGTTGCGTTCGAGCTTGCGATGTTCAACTTGCAGCCGCCGGAAGGTGCGCGCGAGGAGATTCTGCGGCTCGCCGAACTCTACAAAGCGTTTGTCGTCGACAACTCGACGAAGGCGTTGGTTCTGCGACTGACTGCGGAAAGTGTCGAGATCGATGAATTGCAACGCCGACTCGAAACACTCGGCCTGCTTACCGCGGTGCGCACGGGCCCACTTACGATTCACTGCGGAGCGTAAGCTGCTCTCTCGCGATAACTCTTAAAAGTGTAACTCCAAACAAGAGATTGAATCTCGCAAGACGAACCCCAAACCCGAAATCGGCACCAGTGGCGCTCGAATTTCAAAGAAGGAAACGCGACATGGCACTCAATACCTACTACGACAAAGATGCAGATCTCGGACGGCTTCAGGGCAAGACCGTGGCGATCATTGGCTACGGCAGCCAAGGGCATGCGCATGCACTCAACCTGAAAGAATCCGGCGTGTCCGTGGTGGTCGGTTTGCGTCCGGGTTCGGCGTCGTGGGTGAAGGCGGAGAATGCGGGCCTCAAGGTGTTGCCGGTTGCCGAAGCGGCGAAGGCCGGTGATGTCGTGATGCTCACAGTGCCCGATGAGTTTGCGGCCAAAATTTACGATTCGGAGATCGCTCCGAATCTCAAGGCGGGCGATTACCTTGCGGTGGCGCATGGCTTCAACATTCACTTTCAATTGATTGCACCCAAGGCGGAGATCAACGTGATCATGATCGCGCCGAAGGGCCCGGGGCACACTGTGCGCGGTCAATATCAACAAGGTCGCGGCGTGCCGTGTCTCGTTGCGGTGGAGCAAAATCCGTCGGGCGATGCACTGCAGATCGCGCTTGCATATGCGAAGGGCATCGGCGGCGGTCGCGCGGGAATCATCGAAACGAATTTCCGTGAAGAAACCGAGACGGATCTCTTTGGCGAGCAGGCAGTGCTTTGCGGCGGGCTTACGGCGCTCATGACGGCGGGTTTCGAGACACTCGTCGAAGCGGGTTATGCGCCGGAGATGGCTTATTTCGAGACGATCCACGAGATGAAACTGATCGTGGATTTGATCTACGAGGGAGGGATCGCAAATATGCGTTATTCGATTTCGAATACCGCCGAGTACGGCGATTTTACGCGTGGTCCGCGCGTGATCACGGAAGAGACCAAGCAAGAGATGAAGCGCATTTTGAAGGAAATTCAGCAAGGCGAATTTCCGCGTGAATTCATTTTGGAGAATCGTGCGGGCAATCCGTCCTTCAATGCGATGCGCCGTCGCGCGAAAGAACATCAGCTCGAAGCCGTCGGTACGCGTTTGCGAAGTCTCATGCCGTGGCTCAAGGACAATCGACTTGTCGATCGTTCGAAGAACTAAGGACGGAGAACGGTGGACCAGTCGACAGCTCAATCTGCACAACCGATGCAAGGCGCGCGTTTCGTCGAGCGCCCGACACAAATCATTGTTCCCGATGCATTTCGCTTCGGGGCGGTTCCGCTGGCGCTCGCGGGCGTAAGCGGGTTTTTGGGTTGGGCTCCGCTGGCCTGGGTTTTTCTCGGGCTCACGCTCTTTGTGCTCGCGTTCTTTCGCAATCCCGAACGTGTGTTGCCGGGCGGTGAACGCACGGTGGTGTCGGCTGCGGACGGTCGCGTGCTCGAGGTGGCGGAGATCGAAGACGAATCCGGCGAGAAAGCGTTACGCATTGCAGTGTTTCTTTCGGTCTTCAACGTGCACGTGAATCGCGCGCCGCTCGCAGGGCGTGTCGAGAGCGTGAAACAGGTGCAAGGCAAGTATCTCGCCGCCTTTGATCCGAAGATTGACAAGGAAAATGCGCGTTGCGAACTCACGCTGCGCACGGCTCACGGCGAGCGTGTGCGCGTGATTCAGATCGTGGGTTTGATCGCACGACGCATCGTCTGCCATCCTCAGCAAGGCGAGTGGATCGAGCGTGGCATGCGTTACGGATTGATTCGCTTTGGCTCTCGCACCGACGTGATTTTGCCGCTTACGGCTGTGCCGCAAGTCAAGAAAGGCGAGAAGGTTCGCGGCGGAAGTACGATCCTTGCGACACTTCCGGAGGTCGTATGAAAGACGAATTTTCCGATGAGATCGATCCCGCGACTTTGCGACGCATGC
>JADFDR010000174.1 GCA_018262735.1 Geobacter sp. | reverse complement strand
GCATCGACCTCAACAAACGCCGAGATGTGTTGCGCAAACGCGGTGAAGGCAACGTGTTCGGATTGAAGCCGCTCTCGGAAGTTCGCCTCTCCTGCCCGCCGCCGCTCGAAGAAGTGATCATGGGCATGCTTTTCCTCGACCCGGTACTGCGCCCAGGTGGCACATCCGAAGTGCTGACGCAAATCCGAGCCATTGTCAGCGGATTTGGACTCGATTCGGGCACCATCTCCGCCTCGCGCCGCATCGAGCCCAAGGAACTCAGCGATCTCACACACTCACTCGTCGATCCGCTCTGGGTTGCCGTTTGCCGTTCGCAAGGCTTCGAAAACTTCATCGCACGCTTTGATGCCGGAGAAATCATTTCGCAAGCAGGCGTGCAAGCCCATCACACTTATGTGTTACTCAAGGGAAGCGTCGCAATCGAAAAGGATGGCAAGGTGCTCGACACCGAAGCCCGGGAAGGAACTTTCCTGGGCGAAATTTCCACGCTCACGGGCTCACCGCAGCAAGTCACTCTCCGCGCCGCCGAAACGCTCTGGGCCTGCGTTTTCAACGAATCCGAATTCGAGCGATTCATCACGCACCACCCCGCAGTCGCCATTCGGCTCTTGCGCAGCATGGCCAAACGCCTTGCTGCAGGCCCCCCGCGCCCGCGTGGCGCTCGCAGCTAAAGCATCTCGGATCCATTTCGTTTTTTGAATACTCTCCCAAACCCGACCGATGTTTTGCGTCGGTGGAAAATCAACTCGCATCCAGCCAGCAGCAGGAATCCAAGTCTCCCGAAAGAGCCTCGGATCCATTCCGTTTTTCGGGAGAGATGTTTTCGCAAACAAGAGTCGATCCTTTCCGTCGGCGAAAAATACAACTCGCGTTCTCGACGCAGAATGCATCCGCGGCTCTCCCAATCGCAATTCGAGCCCAACCACGCATTACACAGAAAAGCGTTTCTGCAAACTCACTCGTAACATATTGAAACGCGACACGAGACTTCGCATCGCTTCCTCCGTCGAGGCTGCCGCCACCTCGTTGGAGTCGGCCTGCTCACGAACCGCCTCGAAGAAAGCGGCCATCCGGCGACATTCGTCGAGTTGTTCGCCGAGAGACAGCTTGAGCGCATGAATCATGGTTCGAACGTCTTCCACGCTTTCCGAGATTTGCCCCGCGCTCTCGTCTTGTTGCCGAGCCGTCTCTTCGACTTGGCGCGCAATCGCATCGACGTCAACGGCACTATTCAACACAATCACGCTGCCCTGCTCTTGCTCGCGTGTCACAAAACTAATTTGTGTTACACCATCGCGCACGCTGCTGATCAAATCCACGACTTCGTGCGAAGTCTGTACATGCTCTTGGACGAGCGTCGCAATTTGACGAACGCGCTCACCACTCGCACGAGCGGATTGCGTAATCTCTTCGAGGGTTGTGCCCGCTTGTGCAGCCAGCACGACACCCGCTTGCACATTCTTTGCGCCTTCCGCGATCACGCCGGCCGCTTTGGCACTTTCGGCTTGCAAGGCTGCAATCACCGCGCTGATTTCCTTGGTATTCGAGGAGACGCGCTCTGCCAAATCACGAATTTCGTCGGCCACCACCGCAAAACCGCGTCCATGTTCTCCCGCTTGCGCGGCAATGATCGCCGCGTTGAGCGCAAGCAAGCCTGTCTCATCGGCCACATCGTCGATCACATTCACGACCGAGCCAATCGCACTCACGCGCTCGACGAGATTCGAAACGACGTTCTCGGCAGCTTGCGTCGCTTTCGAAATCGCCTCCATGCCGCGCATCGTCATCTGCACACGCTCATACCCTTGCTCGGCGTTCAAAAGCATGCGACTCGAAAGCGCCGCCGTTTCGTTGGCGTTGACTTCCACGTCACGAACTTGTGTCACCATAGCATCGATCCGCGCTACCGCCTCTTCGATCGACGACGAAAGCCTCTCCGTGCCTTCGACCACGCGATGGTAGGATTGGTTCATCTGCTCGATCGACAACGAAGTCTGCTCGGCCTTGCACGAAAGATCACCGGCCGAACCCTTGAGTTCCGCACCGACGGACTTGAGCTGCAACACGGCCGTTGCAGATCGCTCCGCGTTTTCGGCAAGTCCGAGTGCCGTCTCGTCGAGCCGTTCGACACGATCCGTCAACAGATCGACCGAATGATGCACTTGCATCACTCCCTCACTCTGCGCACGCGAGCCATGAGCAATCTGACTCGTTGCACTCACGACTTCTGACGTCGCGACATTGACTTCCTCGGAAACAGCAAGAATGGCATTCACCGTTTCCTGCAAAGAAATCCGCATGGCATCCGTTGCGCGCGCGAGTTCGCCAATTTCATTTTCCGATTCGAGAATCTCGCCTTGCGTCAGATTTCCGTCGGAGATACGACGCACGCTTTCGCGCAGCGAGGCGAGTGCCTTCGAAAGATCTTGGGAAACAAAAGAAGCCAGAGCCATCGCCATGAAAACCACTGCCGCGACGATCCCAAGCAAAAACAGCGGCGATCGCATTCGATCGATACCCGTCATGCTCGGCGGGCCAACCACAACGAGAACATGCTCCACGCCGGGCAACCGATCCCAGACCAATGCGTTCGGAGAATCAAACCAAAGACTATTCCGCTTTGCGCTTACGTCCCTTTCGGAAGGATTCGACTCAACGCTGCGCAACAACTCCAATTCCTCGGAAAGCAGCAGGCTTGCATCTCCGTCGAGCACCGTCGACACCGACGCATCGAGTAGGAGAAAGCGATACCCGATCGGTTCGTAGGCAGCACGCGCCGCAACCAACGTCGTGTCGAGCGGGGTACCGCGCGCAAGGGCAGCGTGAACTCCCTGCAAGATCGACTGTTCGCTGCGAACGGCCGCACCCTCGAGCGCAGCCTCGCCGCGCCCTTGCGCGAGCAGGAGCGCAAAGAACGTCGTCGCAAAGGCAACGCTCGCCAACACAACAAAGAGTTGCTTTGGCAACGAAACGCTCCGCACCAGACGACGCCGGATTTCGGGATCCTCAATTCGCGATGCCAGGTGACTGCGCAACGGCGCAAGAATGTCTTTGATTGCAACAAATACAAAACATTGTGTAATCGAACCCGCACAGAGCGCACCCACGAACATCAACCAGGCACTGAACATCGAGACCGATTGAAAACGCAAAGTCATGCCTGGGCCGATCAGCAGTGCACCGACGAAGAAACAGGCGACGTTGTACAGAAACAACTTGCGCGGAAGATCGACCGTGCCCGCAAAGGCTTGATAAATCGTTTCCTCGTCGATGACGCGATCGTCGGTTTCGCGATTTTCGAGATACTGCAACATGCTGCGCAGCCAGCTCCGCTGCAGCAAAGCCGAGACGATGCCGAGCGGAATCGTGTACGCCGCACAAACGACAAGCAAAAATTTCAGTTGTTGCTCGGTGAACTGAAATACCGGCAGCAAATACAAAACGACGAGCACTCCGCCTGCGACACTTCCACCGGAAGTAGCGAAGTTGAGCTTCGCATTCAGCGTGCTGGCCTTGAGTGGTTTGGATTTCACGAAAACCCTCTTTGCCACCGACTCGCTTGCATGCGCTCTTCGCGCAGGAATCACGACTTCAAAGTCGAACTCGAAATCGAGCCTTCCCTCGTTTGCGATGATCTTCGCGATGCGCCGTGATGCAAAATCCCCGGTGTGTAACGCTCGCGTCGGCAGTGCCTCTTGCATCGGTAAGCGCACCGCAAAAATTGGGCAAAAGTTGATTTTAAAGGCTGAAAGCGTGGG
>JADFDR010000173.1 GCA_018262735.1 Geobacter sp. | reverse complement strand
AGCACCACGCAGCAGCAACTCCGTCGGTGTGCAGGCCGATGCAATGCGCGTGAGATCCTTCGCGCATTCCACTTCCGAAATGTAAGTGGATCTTCCACCGACGGAAAACATCCGCATGACGTTGCGAAGTGCTCGAAAAAGAGAATGGCTCCGGGGTGCCCTTGAAGAAATCAAAAAAATTGGAGCGCGAGACGGGGGTCGAACCCGCGACCCTCAGCTTGGGAAGCTGATGCTCTACCAACTGAGCTACTCGCGCTTGAAACGAAAAAGGGTCGAGCGACTTTACCAAAGTCCGAAGCGGAGTCGAGATCCATTCCGTGATATACCGATACCCGCGCCACGCGATCCCATTTCCGAAGGAGGCCCATGCCGCAAGTCACCGAACTCGTCGAGCTGCTGATCGTCATTCTTTCGGCGGTGGCGGGCGTCCTCTTGTTCGAGCGCATGCGCCTGCCAGGCATTGCTGCATTCCTCGTCATTGGCACTTTGATCGGGCCCCACGGCTTTGCCCTTATCACGACCCCCGAGCGCGTGCAGGCCTTTGCCGAATTCGGTGTCATCTTTCTTCTTTTCGAGATCGGTCTCGAATTGCCTCTTCAAGAGTTGCGACGCCTTTGGAAAACCGCGCTGCTTGCGGGCTTCCTGCAAGTCGGCCTGACGACGGCTTGCGCAACGGGAATCGCATGGCAACTCGGACTCTCGGCGGTGCAGGCGCTCGTCATGGGTGGTCTCATCGCCATGTCGAGCACCGCGCTCATCGTGAATATTTTGTCGAAACGGCGCGAACTCCATACGCCGCACGGCCAATGTGCCGTCGGAATTCTCTTGTTTCAGGATCTCTGCATCGTGCCCATGCTGGCCATGATGCCGGTCCTGGCCGGCGATGTGGAACTCGCCGTGCTTCCGATCGCAACGCTGATCGGCAAAACGCTCGCAGGCCTCGTCGGCATCTACATCGCCACGCGAATCGTCTTTCCGTGGCTCTTGAACCATGTCGCACAATTGCGTTCTCTGGAAATTTTCAGCTTGGTGGCATTCGCACTCGTTCTTGGATCTTCCGTCGGTGCTGCACAACTCGGACTCACGCTGGCCATTGGTGCTTTCATCGGAGGACTTGCACTCAACGCTTCTCCCTATGCGCACCAAGTCCTCGCGGAAATTTTCCCGTTACGCGGTGTGCTGCTCGGAGTTTTTTTTACTGCCGTCGGCATGCTCCTCGATCCCTCCATTGCCTTGCAAGAATGGCGGGGCGTGCTGTTCTACATCGGTGCCGTCACGGCGCTCAAGGCGCTCGTGGTCCTGCTAACGCTGCGCTACCTGCTCGGACGCACTTTGCGCACGGCGCTTCTGGTTGCATTCACTTTGGCACAGACGGGCGAATTTTCATTCGTGCTTGCCGCTGTCGCACAGGATGCCGGACTGATCGACACTCATTTGCGTCAAATTTTTATTGCCGGATCTATCTTCACTTTGCTCGTGACGCCGTTTTTGCTCCAGATCGCTCCGTGGCTCGCAAATCGACTCACGCAAGATGCCGTGCAAGATGCGGAAACATCCAAAGCCGCAGACGAAATTTTGCACGATCACGCCATCGTCATTGGCTTTGGGCTCATCGGAAGGTCTCTCGTGCGCGTGCTGCAAGCCTCGCAGATTCCGCATGTGGTCATTGAATCCAATCCGCATCTCGTGCGCCAAGCCCAAGAAGCCGGGATCCATGTTTTTTACGGCGACGCGACGCGCACCTCGATCATGAAACTTGCCGGTGTCGATCGCGCGAAGATCGTCACGATCGCGATTTCCGATTCTCTGGCGATGCGTCGCTGCATCGCAATGGCAAAGACACTCGCGCCCAACGTCGAGATCGTGGCGCGTACGCACTACATCACCGAAATCGAGGAGCTCTATGCGCGCGGTGCCAATGTAGTCGTCGCGGAAGAATTCGAAGCCGCAATCGACATCTTCGGTGTTGTGTTGCGATCCTTCGGAGTGTCGCATCCAACGATCGCTCAATTCACCGAGGAAATGCGAGGCGAAGGCTATCAGGCCTTACGCACGCCGAGCGTCGCACCTCTCGGCGACGCGCTCGCCGAGGTTTTGCAAAGCACGACACCCGCATGGGTCGAAGTGCCGGACCACACCCCTCTTTCCCGATCCATCGAAGATCTCGAAATTCGCAAGCGCACCGGCGCAACGATCATTGCTGTGATGCGCAAACAAGCGACTTTCCCGAATCCTGCGCCGGACTTCGTCCTCGCACCCAAAGATCGTTTGCTCGTGTTGGCACCGCCGGAAAGCGTACAGAAGCTGCGCGTGATTCTCGGCAAGCGAGGCGATACGGACAGCAATCCGGATGCAGCATAACTTCCCGCACCCGATCAATACACAATTTTGGGTTACACTTTTTCGATGTTTTCAAAAAGATCGTTGATCTCTTCTTCGGCGGTCGTTTCCGCCACGATCTCCGGATCCGCATCGACCTGAATGAAACCAGGCGGAGGCGCATCGCCTTCGCCAAAGATCGGATTCTCGAGAGCAATCGCCTCTTCCTCGGAATCGACGACGCTTGCTTCCGCCTCGTCGGCGCCAAACATCTCTTCATCCTCGTCCGGAACGATCGGCGCGGCGCTCGACGCCTCTTCCGTCGAGGAATCGCTCGAATCAAGATCAAGCGCAGGATTGGGCGTCGGATTCGATGCTGCTTCGGTCGGCTTTAATTTTTTTTTTGTAACGCCAAGCTCGCGTGCGGCGCGCTCGACACACTCGAGAGTCACCTTCAAAAGATCTGCCATATGCGCTTCGAAGAGCGCATTGTCTGCGAGCGAATTCATGACGCGCGGAATCCCTCCGGCGTAACGATAAATCGCCTTCATGGCATCGGGCTCGATGAGCGACGAAGTCCCCTCTGCGGCCTGGATACGATGCACGAGATATTTGAGCGCCGAAGTCTCGTCGAGGGAATCGAGGCAAATGCGATGATCGACACGCTGCTCCAACGCTTCGTCGAGCGCCAAAACGTCGTCGAGTTCAGGCTGACCAAAAAGCACGATCGAAAGAGCACGCTGATCTTCGTACTCGAGATTGAGCAAGCTCCGCATCTCCGCGATGATATTTGGATCCGTGAGAAACTGCGCTTCATCAATAAAAAGCACCGCGTGGCGCCCTTCTTCGCGAATTGCAATCAAGGCTTGGTAAATCTGCCCGAGCAGCGTCGCACGATCCTCCGACGGATCCTCGACTCCCAGTTGTGCCGCCAAGCGCGTAAGCAACCAACCTTCGCGCACTGAGATCGGCATCGCCACGAGAATGCACGATTCGAATGCTGCGTCATCGAGCGTATCTAAAATGTGTCGGCTGAGTGTCGTCTTGCCAACACCTACGCCGCCCACAACGGTGCAAAGACCTTTCCCTTGCGCAAGTGCCCGCACGATCCGCTTCTCCGCGCGATCGTGCGCCGGACTCGTAAAATAAAAATCCAACACGGGATCGTTGACGAACGGTTCGCGCGCTAAACCAAAATGCTTGAGATGCTCCACACCCTGACCCTTAACTCGATGGAATCGAACTCGATCGAATCCTTGCGATTAAATGTAAGAAATTTTCTTTTTCTTCTTTCCTGCTTTGTCGCTTTTCTCCGCAGCTCTCGGTGCCGCGCTCGACTTCACTTCGGAAGATCCCGCCTTCCCCGGACTCGCCGTCTCTCTCGCACGCGGCGATGGCGCCACTTCCGGTTCCGGCTGCACGGCATCGGTAGCGATTTCATC
>JADFDR010000172.1 GCA_018262735.1 Geobacter sp. | reverse complement strand
TGGCCACTCCTTTTGCTGGGTGATGGCAAAAGAAAAGTAGCGTCGGTGTACATCTCGGAGTAGATAAAAAACATGAGCAATTTCACGGCATTCGACGTGGAGAGGCCTTGAAATCGTTGCGCTATTTCCATCTCGTTGCGCCTTGGTGAAGCACGAAAATTTTTTTGCAGAAAAGCCGACTCAAATTGGTGTCGCTTCATCACCGAGCAAAGTCACGGTTTGGTGATGGACTGCGTGCGCTGGGCTTTGCGATGGAAGGCGCAAAACAAGTTGCGCCCTTTGCATGCTGTCGCGGGGGTGCGAGCGGGCTCGCTGGGTCGAGGGAGCCTCCGTGAAGAAACTCGCAGCGAGGGGAGTGTGCGAAGAGGGCAACGCGAGCATGCGCGTCGCCCGAGAGGCGAACAGCATCGAGGTGCATGCGCAATGTATGCGTGAAAGAGAAGTGTCGGGAATTGTGCAGTGCGAAGCCGCGTCGGGATGCATGCGCAATGTATGCGTGAGTATGCGTGCATGGGGTGGATGACGGGGGTCGAACCCGCGACCTCCGGGACCACAACCCGGCGCTCTAACCAGCTGAGCTACATCCACCGCAAAGCGCGAAGCAAGCTATCACTCGTCGGCCGTGTGTCAACGAGGGAGCGTTTTGCAAAATCTCACGGCTGCCGGAACTTCCCGAGAGCCGCGCAAGCCGATACTCTCCCGACGGTTTGCCCCGGTGGCTTAGATGGATAAAGCACCTGCCTTCTAAGCAGGGGATCGCAGGTTCGAGTCCTGCCCGGGGCGCCACCCACATCCTTACGGCCCTCTTTCTCCAGCTTGTTTTTCCCATTTGAAATTCTTCGGACAGGATCGCTCTTGCTTGCCCAGCCGTGCCCGTCGCTGACCTTGCGCTTGGATTGGAAGTGAGGCGGTAGAGGCTTTGATTTTTTGGCGGGGAGAAAGGGAGTCAGGCGTTTTGGAAGGGAGGTGGGCGCGTTGCGGAGGATTGTCTGGCGGGGATCTTCTCACACCAACAGACGCAAACAAAAGGGATGACACAAACGAGAGTAGATTGGCTAGAGGTTTTTTCTTTGCGCTGCCAATTGCTCCATGGCCTTTGCGAGGCGGGCGCGTTGTGTACCGATGTTGAGGCGCATGAAGCCCGTGCCGCCTGGCCCGAAAGACGGGCCATCGTTGAGTCCGAGCCCTGCTTGCTGGACAAAGAAATGACGCAGAGAAGTGTCATCCCGATTCATGCCACGGCAGTCGAGCCAAAGGAGACAGGTGGCTTCGGGCGGAAGGCATTCGATTTGCGGTTCCTGACGTAGAAAGTGCAGGGCAAGCTCGAGATTGCCGGCGAGATAGTCGCGTAGCGCATCCAGCCATTCGGCGCCGAAGCGATAGGCGGCTTCAAAGGCGGAAAGCGTGAAAGGGTTCAGGGCATTCACATACCCACGGGCAAGGACGCGACGGATGGCTTCCTGATCGTCGCTTTGTGCGGCTATCACCGCCGAGAGATTGAGGCCGGGGATGTTGAACGCCTTGCTCGGCGAGAGGGCGGTCACCAGCCGGAGCTCGGGCGGTGCCAGCGTGGCAAGCGGCGTGTGCGTGACGCCGGGATACACCAGATCGCCGTGGATTTCGTCGCTCACGATCACAAGATTGTGTCGGAGAGCAAGTTCAATCAGTCGGTGTAGTTCTTCGTGTGTCCATTCGCGGCCTACGGGATTGTGCGGATGGCAGAGGAGTAACAATTTGGTGTCGCGCGCCTTGACGTGAAGATCATCAAAGTCGAATGTCCAGCGCTTGCCGTCGCAAGTTAGCTCGCTCGTTACGAGTCGCCGGTCGTTTTTCTTGACGAGATCGAGGAAGGGCGGATAGACAGGCGTAGGGACGAGGATGCCGTCACTTTTTTGTGTGAGTGCCTGCACACAGGCACTGAGCGAGGGCACGACGCCGGGTGCGAGTTGCAAGCGGGCGGGGTCGATGCGCCAGTGTTGGCGCGCTTCATACCAATGCAACAGGCTTTCGAGCAGCGACTCCGACGCAAAGGTGTATCCAAAAACGGGATGCAAGGCGCGCGCACGGAGCGCTTCGAGCACAGCGGGAGCTGTGGCGAAATCCATGTCGGCGACCCAGAGCGGAATCACGTCGCTGCGGCCAAATTTTTTCTTGCGACCGTCCCACTTTTCGCAGTCGGTGTTTTCACGGTCGATGGGAGTGTCGAAATCAAATCGTGCGCTCATGCAAAGCCTCTATTCCAAAGGAAGCTACTCGCCGAAAACCGTTCACCGACGGAAAGTCTCGTTCGATTTTTCGAAAACCCAGTCGTAAGAGTTTCGGATGTATTTCGTTTTTTGTGACATTTGCCAACCCGGGTGACATTTTCCGTCGGCAGAAAACGCAACCCGTATTCATGAAGCGGAAGAAAGCGAAGACCCCTCAATCGGGCTGCCTCTCCCAAAGCGTGACCTCGGAAAGTGTATGTTGAAACTTGTGACTCGTTTCGCGAATGACGAAGGGCACCTGCACGGGGTCGGCGAGCAGCCGGAAGTGCTTGCCCAAGTGCGCTTTGAGTCCGTCGAGGGTGGTGAAGCTTTCGGCGTCTTTTTTGAAGCCACCGAGCCAGGCTGCGCGCGGCGTGTGCTGTTCCATCCAAGTGTAGGGTGAGGCAATCAGAAGCAGTCCGCCCGGCAGCAGGCGTTGGTGGATGCTGTCGAGGAAGCGCGCGGGTTCGTAGAGGCGATCGATCAGGTTGGCGGCAAAGATGAGATCGTAACCTGTGAGCGTGGGCTTCAGGTTGCAGGCATCGCCCTGGAGGAACTCCGGAGCAGGCACCTGATCGAGGCCAAGCTCGGCAAGCGTGCGTGTCTTGTAGAGTTGCAGTTCGCCTTCGTCGGTGATGGCATAACGAAGTACACTTTCTCGGTTCAGTTGCACGCCCATGTGGATGAAGCGCGTCGAGAAATCTACGCCGTCCACGTGATCGAAGTGGCGCGCCAGTTCGAAGCTTGCGCGTCCTGTGGCGCAACCGATGTCGAGAGCGCGGCGCGTTTTGCGGCCCGAAAGATGCGGCACCAACAGATCCACCAGCGCCTTCGGGAAGTTCTTCACGCCGAAGTATTCGTCGCCGTAGTGAAACTCGGCATACTCCGAAATGAGTTGGTCGGCTTCGTAGTGCGAAGAAGGAATCTCGACTTTCACGTCGCTTTCGATGTAGCGAAACCCCGCGTGCTGGAAGAAGTGGCGACGAAAGGCGTAGCGGCTGGCGAGTTGCGCTTCGTTGCCGCACGACACCCAGGAGCCGCCCCGGATGAGGTTGTGCTTGCCGTCGAAGGTGGGCATGGTGAAGTCGTCGTAATAGGGATGCACCTCGAAGCCGGCGAAGGGATAGATCGGTGTTTCCGTCCACTGCCACACGTTTCCCACCACGTCGAAAAATTCGCCTTGTGAAAAGCGATCCACTGGGCACGCGGATGCGAAGTGATCGAGGTGCAGATTTGCGGGCCACTTGCCTTGCGGGTCGCCCGCAGGCAGGCCGGTGGTGGAGTGCAGCAGGTGCCACTCGTCTTCCGTCGGTAAACGGATGGGCTTGCCGGTTTCTTCCGTCTTCCAGTTGCAGAAGGCTTTGGCTTCGAGGCAGTTCACTTCCACAGGCCAGCTCCACGGCATGGGCACTTCTTCAGTCATCAGGCGCAGGTGCCAGCCGCGAAGCTTCTTGAGCCAGAACTCGGGCGCTGCGGGCTTGGCGAAATCGAGCCAGCCGCGCCCTTCTTCCGTCC
>JADFDR010000171.1 GCA_018262735.1 Geobacter sp. | reverse complement strand
TGCGCCATGCGTAAACGGCAAGCGCAGCAAGTTTGGAAGCAGTCGCATGCGTCCGCTGCAGTCCACGACGAGATCGGGTTGTTCGGTGAAGAATCCTTCCGTCGCAGCGAGCGTTTCGTCGCTGAGTTTGACTTTTTCCGTGTTGTCGACGCGTTCGATCTTGGCCTTGGTACGAATGAGTTTTGCGCCAGAGTGTTCCGCGAGTTTCGCAATCGTTTCATCGAACTTGTCGCGCGGAATGTTGTACGAGTATTTCGTCGTCGCGTTGCGGATTTCAGAAAAGGTGAAGCTCAGTGTTTCTTCGGTGTCGAACGTAAACGTCGCACCTTTTTTGAGCACGCTGTAGGAACGAACTTCGTCTTCGATGCCGAGCTCTTTCAAGTACGGAATCGTGGCGGGCACGAGCGATTCTCCGACGACAACGACTGGTTGGGTACGTCGCTCGAAAAGCGCGACCTTGAAGCCCGCGCGGCAAAGGTAAAAAGCCAAGGCGGAACCCGTGGGTCCGCCACCGATGATTGCGATTGTGCGAATGGGTTTGGTCATAGTGAGGCGACCTTAGGGCAAAGCTACCGTCGCTTCAACAAAAAATTCTCAAGTCGATCGAAGTTCTCATGAGCCTGTGCGAAACCATTCTTTTGAAATCCGTCAAACGACCGATCTCCGTGGGAGCAGCGGCAAAAATACGCATGTCGAAAGGCGCGAGTCAGCTTCCAACGTGAAAGGCCCTAGCTTATACTGCGCCGAACATCGGCAAGGGGTAACGCGCAGAGTTCGCAATTTCGAATCCAGCATGCAGTGGGGAGCATGCGGTCAATTTGAACAAGAAAATTTCATTTCCATTGCGTCACGTTCGAGGCGACTCCGCATTGCGGGCGCAAAGTGCGTGGAACGCGAAGGTAGAAGCGCAAAGGACGAAACGACGAAAATGGCTCCGACAAAACTCGACGTAGCAATTCTGGGCGGTGGCATGGTGGGCAGTTTGCTCGCGCGCCAACTCTCGCTCGATTTGCCCGGCAAGCGCATTACGGTTTTTGAACGTAAGTCCGAGTACACCTACAACATTGGCGAGTCGATGGTTGAGATCGCAAGCAACTATTTCATTCGTCGTTTGAAGTTAAGCAGTTATGTGTATGATCGACACACTCCGAAAAACGGTTTGCGCTTCTTTTTCGATTCGGAAAACAAAGACACGCCGCTGCACGAGATGAGCGAGATCGGTTCGACGGGGCTGCCGTATTTTCCGGCGTTTCAGATCGACCGCAGCCGTCTCGAAGCGGATCTTGCGGAAATGAATGAGCGCGCGGGGATCGAACTGCATCTCGCCACGCGCGTCGAAAATCTCGAACTCGGCGAAAACGGCGCATTGCATCGCTTCCGCGCCGTGAGTGAGCGCGGCACGGAAGAATACGAGAGCCGCTGGGTCGTGGATGCGACGGGCCGTCATCGCATGATTGCGCGCCAAAAAGACCTACACATTCCTGAGACAAAACTCGCGAATGCTTCGATCTGGGGTTGGTTCGAAGGCGTGACGGACATCGATGCCGTCGAGCCGGAGTCGTTTCGTGCGCGCATCAACTATTCGGCGCGCAAGCTCTCGACGGTGCATTTCCTGTATCGCGGCTACTGGATCTGGTTTATTCCGCTCAAGGAGGGAGTGACAAGCGTCGGTGTCGTTTGCGAGAAGAAACATTACGATCGCAAATATTGCACCAAAGACGGATTGCTCGAATTTTTGCGCCAACACAAAGCGGTGGCATCGCTGCTCGAAAACGCGAAGCCGATGGAAGTGCAAGATTTCCCGCAGCTCGCTTACGGCGTGAAAGAGTTTTACAACACGAATCGTTGGGGGCTCGTCGGAGAAGCGTCGGCGTTTCCGGATCCGTACTACAGCCCGGGTGCGGATTTCATTTCGCTTGGCAACTGTTTCATCGGCGATTTGATCGTGCGCGATTTCAAGGGCGAAGGCGAAGCGCAGCTTTTCAAGCGCTTGAATCTCTATAACGATTTCATGCACTTCCGTGTCGGTGCGGCGCTGCAGATCTACACCGATCAGTACTCGGTGTTTGGCAGCTACGAAGCGAACAAGCTCAAATGGGATTTCGACATTGGTTGCTATTACAATCTTTGGGTGTCGGCGTTCTTGCACGACGAACATCTCGACGAGCGTGAGCTCGAGCGCCAACTCGCCGGCAAAGACGCCGTACTCGCCGCGCTCGGCAACTTCGCAAGGCTCTTCCGCAGCGTCGACGATCACTTGACCGCGAACGGGCAGTATCACCGCCTGAATCGCGGTGAGTTTTCGAACGGGCAGGATTGTCTCGGCTTTGCGATGGGTGTGACCAAGAAGCGCTCGACGAAAGAAGTCCTCAAGAAGACCGAGGAAATTTTCAACGTCGTGCATCACCGTGCGCTCGACATCCTTGAAGGTGCGAGCGCACCCAAGGCGCGTGAGATGAAGTCGCTGTCGTGGTTCATGGCGCCGAAAGATCTCGCGCAGGGTTGAGCCCCGATTGCTGCCGATGGATGACTTCCGCCGGATACGCTCGATGGCATGACCTGCGGCGCGTGCTGTGCTTGCGCCAGAGTGCGGTTGCGCTTGGTGGCGATGCCACGCGAAGGCGCGAGTGCAGTCCGTTCATTACTCAAATCGGTGTCGCTTCGTTGACTTCAGATTTTGCGCGTGCGTCCTTGCCAATACGGCGCTTTGTAGGGCTGTAGATTGAGCTTGCCCATCGGCGTGCGTGGAAGTTCCGGAACGAAGTCGATCGAGCGCGGCACTTTGTATGCGGCAAGACGGCTGCGCGCAAAGGCGAGAATCTCGGCTTCAAGGATGCGTGATTTTTCATGTGCAGCGTCGCGTTCGCCTGGGACATGGGATGGAGTTTCCGACGGAGCGCTAGGTGGCGCACAAGACGGAGCGCGCCATTCGGGTTGCAAGGCGATGACGGCCTTTACGCTCTCGCCCCATTCGTCGTCGGGAATGCCGAATACGCCGACGTCGGCGACGGCGGCGTGTTCCTGCAAGACGCGCTCGACTTCCGCAGGGTAGATGTTGACGCCGCCCGAAATAATCATGTTCGATTTACGATCGCTCAGATACACAAATCCGTGTTGATCGACATGGCCGATGTCGCCGATCGTGTAGACGCCGGGCGCGAGATAAGCCTGCGCGGTTTTTTCGGGATCGCCGTGGTATTCGAAGGCGCGTTCGAGTTTTTTGTGCCGGCAATACAAGTCGCCGATTTCGCCGGCAGGCAGTCGGCGCTTTTCGGCGTCGACGGCGAAAATTTCGAAATTTTCGGTGGCCTTTCCGACGGTGCCGGGGTGGACGAGCCATTCTTCGCTGGTCGCAAGCGTGCAGAAGCCGCCCTCGGTGGCGCCCCAGTATTCAAGCAGGGCCGGCCCCCACCAGTCGATCATTTGTTTTTTGACGGCAGGTGCAATCGGTGCTGCTCCGTGTAACACCAAATGGAGTTGCTTTGCTGAAAACGCGGCGCGCTCTGCCTCGGGCAGTTTGAGCAAGCGCACGAACTGCGTCGGCACGAAATGCGTGTGATGGATCTCGCGCTCTTGCAAGATCTTGAGCGCTTGGCGTTCGTCCCAGCGCGGCAGTGCGAGGATCGGCGCGCCGTTGAGGAGGTCATACACCGCAAAGAGTAGCGGTGCGGCGTGATACATTGGGCCCGTGATCAAGTGTGGCCCGCTGCCGTCGAGGCCGAGGAGCTGCGCCGTCTTGCGCCAACCCGAAAGAGTTTTGGC
>JADFDR010000170.1 GCA_018262735.1 Geobacter sp. | reverse complement strand
GTTGTTTGCCCTCGAGCCGTATCAGCACACGCGCATTCTCGACGTTCTCGATCCGGGTCGGGATCCTTTGGCGTCGGGTTATCAAGTGAATCAGTCGCGCATCGCCGTCGGATCGGGTGGTATTTTTGGCAAAGGATATATGGGTGGAACGCAAACCCAGTTGCGCTTTCTTCCGACGCAGCACACGGATTTCATCTTTTCTGTGTTGGCGGAGGAGTGGGGTTTTTTCGGCTCTTCGGTTGTACTCTGTTTGTATTCGCTCTTGATGCTCTGGGGCTTGTCGATCGCGCGTGAAGCCAAGGAGAGTTTTGGTGCCTTGCTCGCTGTGGGAGTCGTGGGCACGTTGTTTTGGCCGGCGCTAATCAACATTGCGATGGTACTCGGCTTGGCGCCGGTGATTGGAGTTGCGTTTCCGTTCTTTTCCTACGGCGGTACGGCCATGATTGCGTCACTGATTGGTGTCGGAATTCTGCTCAACATTTCCATGCGACGCTATATGTTTTGAGAAGGAGTGGTCGATGCCAAATCCACAGCCCTCCAATGCCTTCCGACCGACTTCGCGCGTTTGCGCGTTTTTCGATCTCGACAAGACTTTGATTTCCGAAAACTCGGGCACGCTTTACTTGAAACATCGCTACGGGCGCGGTGAGACGACGGCTTGGGATTTGCTCGGCGGACTCGGTTCTTACTTGAAGTACAAGCTCGGTTTGTTGGATCTAGATGCTTGGACGGAGAAGGCGGCACTTGAAATTGCGGGTGCCGAAGTCGAGACGGTGCGACGCGAAGCGACGGAATCCTTCGAGTCGGTGATGCTCGCGAAGATTTATCCCGAGGCGGAGCGCTTGATCCAGCATCATCGCGATCGAGGAGACCTACTCGCAATTGTGTCGGCTTCCATTGGTTTTGTAGTGGAGCCGCTCGCCAAGCGTCTTGGTGTGGAGCATGCTTTGTACACGCAGCTCGAAGTGGAAAACGGATGTTTCACGGGGCGAGTGAAAAAGCCTCTTTGCTATCGCGAAGGAAAAGTTTTTTGGTTGCGCAAATTTGTCGAAGCGCAAAACATCGATCTTGCGCGCAGTTTTTTTTATACCGATTCGATTACGGATTTGCCTTTGCTCGAACTGGTAGGGCATCCGGTGGCGGTGAATCCGGATCCGCTGTTGTATCGCAAAGCTGTCGAGCGCGCGTGGCCGGTACGCTTTTTTCAGGCTCCTGATTTTTCACCTGCGCCTCGGCGATACATGCAGAAAAAAGAACCCGGATGACGCAAAAAGGCGTCACCCGGGTTCTTTCGAAATTGCGATCAGGAGCCTCGGGCCAATCCCGCTTTCGAAAGACGAGTTGATTTTTCACCGACGGAAAATAGCAGCCCTGATTCGCGGAAAATGAAATGGATCCGAGGTTCCCTAGGATCTTCGTTCGTTGCATTTGTGCTGCGCCCCGCGATGCGGTAGATCGCGCTTGGGCGAAACGTGGCAGGCGAATGCAATGTCGCGAAGATCTGCTTACGCGAGCAGGTCGCGAATCATTTCTTCGAAGGCTGATTTCGGGCGCGCACCAATGGCTTGCCCCACGATTCGGCCCTTTTTGAAGGCCATGATCGTCGGTACGGACATGATTTGATACTGGCCGGCGATTTGGCGTGTTTCGCTTACATTCGCCTTGACGATCTTCACCTTGCCGGCGTATTCGGCAGCGAGTTGCTTCATGAGCGGCGCAATGGCTCGGCATGGCGGACAAGTTTCGGACCAGAAATCCACCAGAACCGGTAGATCGGATTCGAGGACTTCCTTTTGAAACGTGGCATCGGTAGCGTCGACGACTTGCGCCATGGCTCTTCTCTCCTCTTTTTCGATTTGGTGTGAACGCGAGACGGGTAGCAGTATAAAACCCATCTGCGAGATGAGAAGTTCCGTTTTGGCAAATTCATCAAGATTGCTTCGGAAAACTCGCATGCGCGGTACGCAGTGGGGTGAGCCTCGTGCCTGCGGTTGACGCTCGCAGAGTGCATAGTTATTCTGCCGCGAGCGCTAACCCCTTTCATTTTCACGGTTTTTTCAAAGCGTTCACAATTGCATTTCGCAAGTCGCGCAATTTGGGGAATGGACTTTATGGCTTCGCAATCAGCAGAGAGAGTTCGACAGTCACTGCGGGAGAGCATCGCAGTCAAAACAGCCGTGCTCGAGAATTTGGCAGGCGAGATTGCACAAGCAGCGGATTGGTTGATCGCTTGTTTTCGCGCAGGCAACAAAGTGCTCACGCTCGGCAACGGCGGTTCGGCTTCCGATGCACAACATCTTGCGGCTGAGTGGGCGGGTCGCTTCAAGAACGATCGCGCCGCATTGCCAGCGCTTGCGTTGACTGCGAACACTTCGGATCTCACCGCCATTGGGAACGATTACGGTTTTGAGAAGATTTTCGCGCGTCTGGTGGAAGCGCATGGTCGCTCCGGCGATGTCGCGCTCATTCTCTCGACCTCGGGGAATTCGCCGAATTTGCTCGAAGCCGTGCGCGTTGCGCACGAACGCGGCCTACGCACAATTGCGTTGAGTGGGAAAGGTGGAGGCAAGCTCGCGGCGCTCGCCGGACTTTCGATCGTGGTTCCGTCGCAGAACACGGCGCGTATCCAGGAATCGCATATCGCCATCGGGCACATTCTTTGTGAGCTGATCGACGAAACGTTATTTCCCGAAACGATGAGTTGCTGAGCCATGGCGGGGCGCATCGTCTTGCGCGAAGGGGATATCACCCAAGAGGCTGTCGATGCGATCGTAAATGCTGCCAATTGTGAGCTCGTGCTTGGTGCGGGCGTGGCGGGTGCGATTCGTAGCCGAGGCGGAGTAAAAATCCAAGAAGAGTGCACGGCACACGGTTCGATTTCCGTCGGCGGAGCTGCGATTACGACGGCGGGTGAGTTGCCGGCGCGGTTCGTGATCCATGCGGCTGGCATGTCCCTGGGTGGCACGGCGAGCGAGGCGAGCGTGAGAGAAGCTTTCCGAAACAGTTTGGTGTTGGCTGCGAGGCATGGGTTGCGTAGCATCGCCGCGCCGGCGATCGGTGCTGGCGTGGGCGGAGTGACGCTGCGGCGTGTAGCAGAAATTTTGATCGACGAAGCACGGATCCACTTGCGTGGCGAAACTTCGCTCGAAGAAATTCGTTTCGTTCTCTTTGGCGAGCCTGCGTATCGTGTGTTCGAGATGGTTTACGATTCGGTGCAAGTTGCGGAGCAAATGCAGAAGCTGCGCGACCGCGCTGCGCTCTCGTGATGCGGCGATCGTGAAAGCCCGGAATGGACATTTCGGGCTTGCGAGGCCACGAGAGGGTGTGAGGATCGCCTGAGGGAAGTGCGGAGCGAGTACGAAAGCAAGACGGAGACAATTCACTTGGGCGTTCAGTTTCACCAACTTACGGCAGCACTGTACCTGATCGCAGGTCTCCTCGAGACCGTGGCGCTGATTTTGCCTGCGCCACGTCTTGGCAAACGCGCCGTCGGTGTGCTCGGGCTGGGCTGGTTGGTGCATTCTTCGGCGATCTTTTTTACACATCATAGTGAACCCACGCCTGCGCTTTCTTCCCTTTCGATGGTGGTTTCGTGTTCGGTGTGGATGGCCGTTTTGTTTTATCTCTTGTTTTTGCGCAGGGTTCGGATCGGCGGTTTGATCGCTTTGATGGGACCCGCCGCGTTCTTGGGCGTGTTCTTCAGCGCCTTGCGCTTGTCGATCGATGCTGCAGCGACGGGACACGTGACGGGATTGATTCCGCATGCGCATGTTTTGCTTGC
>JADFDR010000016.1 GCA_018262735.1 Geobacter sp. | reverse complement strand
ATCTTCGGTCGAAACAATTTCGTGTCATTTATTGGGACGGGCTTACGCGACTCTATCCTTCCATGCGTTCCAATACGGCGTTCGTGCTGCGAGCGGGCGGCAATTTGCAGTAGCCGGGGAATCTCTGATCGATTCCATTTTTTGAGTATTTTCACAAACCTGGGCTGATGTTTTCCGTCGGTGGAAAATCAACTTGCATGGATAAAGCGGTATTCCTCCGAGGCGCCCTAGAGCTGTCCGGCGCGGTTCAGATACACAACGGCGGCAAGCAGGGAGAGAGCGGCATACACAGGAACCAGAATGATTGCCGGAACACCGGCTTTGGTTCCACGGGCCATCAGGATCAAAACTGCCGGGAACGCCGTTTCGCGATAGCGAGTAACGTCGGGATGCAAAATGCCAATCAGAGCGACGAAAACGAGAGGGTATGCCAAGAGGATGAAATGTTTCCTCCAGGCTCCTCTTCGGATGACGAGATAGGTGCCCCAGAAAAGCGCTGGCAGGAGTGCGACGACAAAGAGATTGGCCCACGACGCCAGAAAGCCCGGCAAATGTTGCAGCGTGAAGAGCGGTGGAAACGGTGTGATGAGCACGGCAATGGCGGAGAGCGGGGCTTTCCAGAGTGTCAGGACCGAGGTTACACGCGCAAAGCGCAATAGACCCACTTCGCGATGCGCCAATTGTTCCGCTTCTTGCAATTTGCCTTCGAAGCGTTCTGCAGAATGTTGAAAGGTATTGGGATTGTCTTCGGGTAATAAAACCTGCGCGCCGGCGATGATTGTAACCGCAAGCAAGATTCCGCCGATCGACGTAAGAATGTTTCGAGAAAAAACAGAAAAAGTCAGAATCAAAATACCGAAGAACGGCCAAATGAAGGCTGAGCGCATGTAATGCATGAAAAAAAGCTGAAGCAGTGCGATGACCCAAATTTTTCCGTTTTTGCCTGGAATTTGTGCGAGCCGGATGGTGTGCCAGAGCAAGCCCAAGGCAAGAAATGTAACGATGGCGTCTTTGCGTTGAGCAATTGTGAGTAAGAGGGAAAAAGGCAAGAAGAGATAGAGGAGTGTCGCAAGGCGAGCCGTCGCCGCTCCAAAAAAATAATTCGCAATACGGTACACATAAATCACACCCGCAGAGGCGATGGCACAATTCAGGAAGCGAGGCACAAAAGTGTTGTTCCCGAAAAGGGTGTAGAGATACGAGCAGATGTAGGAATAACCGGGGTCGGTAGAAGTCCAGGCAACACTGAAGCGATGCCCACTCTGAATGTCACGAGCCATTTCGATCGCCCAGCGGTGATAGTTTACAGGGTCTATCCCGGAAAAACCGTTGAAGCCTTCTTGGACCAGAACATAAAAGTAAACGACGGCGAGAATGGTCTTGAGGACATAGGCGCCGACCGCGAGTCCGAAGAGCGCTCGACGCTCGTCGGCGCTTCGAAAGCCAAGGAACGCCATCGTAAAAAGCAAAAACAAAACCCAGGCAGCGAAGGAGCCGCCGAGCGTGATGCCTTCATGTCCGAGGAGTTCATTCATGCTTTGACTTTCGATGTGCGGAGTTCGATCTGATTCGTCCAGCCGTAGTGTGGCTCAAAAACGTGTGGACACGCAATCTGATCCGGTGCGATTTCGCGAATCTGAAAATCTTGCGATGAAACTTCTGCGATGGAGATTTCGGAAGTGTCACGAAGTTGTGTTATGCGCAAGGTGTCGGAGCGCATGGCTTCGCGGATCTTTGCGATTTTCGTTTCATCAAATCCCATCAAGCGCACTGCGGCAATGTCGATCGCGACGGGATCTGTGGCTGCGAGTACAGCGCCGAGCGGAACATCGACGGGCGCGAGCGGTCCGTCGCCTTCTCCCGCGATGATACCGTCGAGAATCGTGAGAACCTTGCGCACGGGTTCCTTGGCACCGAAGAAGTTGCCTTGCGCATTGCTGTAGTAGAGGCAGCGGTTGAGATCGATGCACATTCGCCAGGTCGTGCGGTTGCCGTACCAATTTCCGGAGCGAATGAAAGTCGCTCCGCGCGTGGCGCTCTCGATGCGACGATAGAATCGAAATACGCCGGTGGCGATGCCGCGCTTGAGGAAGGGACGCGCAATTTCCGTGAGGCGACTCCGTACGCGATCCAAGAGTTTGCGATCGGGGAATTCGTCGCCGCCATCTGCGACGGATCCGACGGAGTGATGGGGCAAACGATTCTTGTCGCCGTTGATGCCGACCATGTTTTTTAACGCGAGGGTCACGCCGGTTTTCTTGTGCGTTTTTAGTTTTGGGAGATTGATGACGAGGTCGGCGGAGAGCACGGTTTCGGAGAGAAGGTAGGCGTGATTTCCGCCGGTGTGATGCTTCGTCGTGACGCTTGCATCGTAGTCGGCGCCTCGGAAACGCTGCGGATCGAGATTCGTAGCTTGCGCGAAACAACTCTTTTCGCCGAGATCGATGTCGCGGTAGCCCGCAGGATCTCCGGGGAGAGAATTGCGAGCGACGATGATGCCATCTCGGTAGGTCACCGTTTCGCGTCGCAAGTCGAGAAGGGTGAGTTTGCGTCCAAGGTGGTCGCGATAAAACTTCTCGAGCACGTCGAGCCCGACGAGGCGGCGAATTTGCTCGAAATCGCACTCTTGTTGCGGGGCCTCCGCAATCGTGACCGAACCTTCGGGACCCGCAGCGAGAAAGGCATAATCGAGCGCTGCGCGAAGGACACTTCCGTGTGTAATAACGCTTGCCAGTGTTCCCTTGGCTTCGGGGTTCCAGTGGCGTATGAAGTTCGGTTTGAGAACGATTGTTTTTCCCTTTGGAACGAGTGCGCCAATCGGGTTCCATTGCGGGGTTCCGAAGTTTTCGCGATCGAGCCCGAGACCATACAACGCTGCCCGCACGGCTGCATAAGCATCGTTGTCTTTGTTTTGTGTCACCTGCGTGCCGAATAAAGTTTGCAATTCGGGATAGGCTGCAGGCGGATCGAAAGGCGGTTTCGTGCCGTAGCCCTTCGGAGCGAAGCTGAGTCCGACGCGGATCATTGCACCGCATCCTTCCCGAGGAAGCTCTTTACGGCTCGAAACTTGCCGTTCGCTTCACGCGGAATCGCCGCGACTTTACGGAATTCGATTTGCATCGCATCTCCGAGTCGCGAGTGAAATTCGCGAAGCAGGCTTTGCTCGCTCGTCGCGTTGTAACTCGGACGGACGACGAGTAAGACTTCGATGCGATCCTTCCGATGCTGCAAAATTTGCGCTTCAACGACGTCGGTCTGCAACTTGAAGATATGATCCAAACGTCCGATTTGCCGGTCGTCTGGTGTGATGATGGCATCTTCGATTCGTCCGTCGACATCGAGGAACATTTCTCCGGCTCGGCCACAAGGGCACGATGCTTTTTTCAAACGTGTTCCGACATCGCCAATGCGATAGCGCAGGAAGGGTTGCGCAAAATTGCCAAGCCCCGTGACGAGGAGTGGTCCACGCAAATAAGTGTCGGTTTCTTCGACGGCTTCAACTTCCACAATGCCAAATTCCATATCGACATGAAGACGCTGGTGCGAGCATTGCGTCATCGATGCGGCGAACTCGCTCACGCCGTATCGATCGTAGATCGGCGCATGGAAGGCTTTTTCGATCGTTTCGCGATGGAACGCGAGTAGCGATTCCGAAGAGCTGAAAATTCCAAGCAGTTTTCCGCGTGGAAGAGGCCGACCCTGCTCGAGCAAACTTTGCGCCATCAAATACAGCGACGAGGGATAGCCTTGGATGTATTTTCCCGGCAACGCGTGCAATGCATTTCCGTAGTGCACCAGATTTTCGGGCGTCATGTGATACAGCGAGAAAAGGATCTGTTTGCTGTAGTAATTCGTGCGCCAAAACGGCGGCTTGCTCTGCGCAAACGGGACGAGCATTTGCCCACCGAAGGAAAAGTACCAATCGTTGCGCTGCGCACCGGCGCAAAGGCGTTGCCGCCATATGCACACATGCTCTTCCGCGAGCGACTCCGGCGTGTAATAGAATGCGAGTGCGCTGCCTGTTGTGCCGCTGGTTTTCCCGCGGATCTGCTGCTTCGGGGACAAGTTCACGGCACGCAGAGCTTCACCGCTGCGTGTCAATTCTGCTTTTTCAAGAATTGGAATTTGCGCCAGTGTTTCTGCGATGGCAGTGCGATCATCACGCGCAGTCGAGGGAGGTGGCAAGCTGCGAAAGTACGGCACGTTCTTGCGTGCGTGCTGAATGAGCGCGTCGAGTCGCTGTCGTTGAATGCGGTATAGCTCATCCTCCGTGCAGTGTAGATTGTTTTGCCAGCGAGCAAGTGTTTCTTCGAAGTACGGGGTGTAACGACTTTTTGCGCGTTGGTAGCCCGCGTAGGTGCAAGCAAGATTTTGACCAAAAAGAGGAAGATGATCGTAGAGAGCCTGCATCATGCTCGCGCCTCGCGAAGAGTCGGCAGAAACCCGTGACGCGAACATACACTATTTTGAGTCGAGTGATCGAATGCCATCGGCGCCATTTTACTTTGGGATGTACTCGTTGAGCAGAGGCAGCATTTCACGAGCGAGAGATTCGAACACTGCGTCGCTCTCTTCGGGTGTCGTGTTTTTGTCCATGGGCACCGTAAAGCGGATCAATGCTCCGTCGGTGCGATGCCGTGTCGCACGATCCCAAAACAAGTAGATCGCCTTGAGCCAGTCCTTGTCGGTGACACGACCTTGCGATTGATACCAGTAGTAAACGACTTGCCGATCATTTTCTTTCGCGATGATGAAGCGATTGATTTCTGCCGGCCGCTCGGGCAATCCGTCGAGATCGAGCGGCCGTGCGTCGGCCTGAATGATGTCCCAACCGGAGCCGGGTAAACAATGCTTGGGAGTATGAATGACGCGCTCCTTCATACTCCCGCCGCCGCCGCCGCCTCCGCTGCGAACTTGGCTTTCGTGGTAGCCAAGGTACACCCCAACTTCTTTTCGGAGTGCATCGTTGCGGTAGGTGCAAATCAGGTAATCCGAGACGCCGAGGTTAGCTTCAATGTCTGCACCCATGCGTTCGAGACCGGAACACCGCCATTCGTGGAGCGTGAGCGGAAAGTCGCGGAATTCTTTTCGCGCAGGCAAAACTTCTCCCGTAGCAAAAAAGTAATACACATAACAGTGAAGGCCGAGGAACCCGAGCGCGATGAACAGAGGTTTGATCATGCCGCGCTCTCCTTCGTTGCTTTCCAGGCGCGATATTTTGCGGCGATTTTTTCGAGCGCCCGAGCCTCGCCCAAGAGGAAGGCGAATGCGATGCCGAAGGTGAAGAGTCCTTGCCACTCGTGAATGGCACCCTCGGCAAATTTGGGATCGATGCGGTAAGTCAAGATGCCCGTAAGCCCTACGCGAAACGCATTGACCAGGACGGCGATCGGGATGGTGGAAGCCACCAGAATGCCCCGCTCGAAAATATTTTTTCGAAAGAAATAAGCAAACACGACACCGAGCGTGATGAGTGCCATGAGCGAGCGCAGCCCGCTGCAAGCTTCAGCGACAAAAAGTTGTGTATTTGCGAGGTGGATGATATTTCCTTCGAGCAATGTGGGAATGCCAAAGGTTTGCATGACCGAGACGGCCATTTGCGCTGCAATGAGTTGCAAAGGAAATGCAACGATGTTGACGATGGATTGCGGCAGCGGAATCATTAAAAACAGAAAGAACAGTGGGAACACGAAAATGCGGAACACTTCTTTGCCGAGCAGCAAGAGCACGAGTCCGATGAGCGTGAGTACGAATGCGCTGCGCATGCTCATGAGTTCGACGCCGAGGCGTCCGACGCTCAATGCGAGAGTTGCGGCGAGCAAGAATGCGACGCCCCACCAACTGTGACCAAGCGGTGCTCGTTGCAGCTTTTTTTTCTTCTCCCAGGCGAAGTGAATCGCGAGCGGAACAATCAAAAAACCGTGCGAATAGTTCGCGTCGTGCTGCCACACCAGCATCATGGGATAAAGAATCGGCGCATAGATTGCGAAGGCGATGCACGCGGCGCATCCAAATGCGAGAAAGTGCACTTTGCGTGGAGTGCATGATTTTTGAAGATCGAATGTCGCTTGACTCATTGAGATTCGTTTCACGGCAGAGAATCAAAAACAAAACTGGGCAAGAAGGTATCTGCACTTTCTGCAAACAGGAAATTTTTTTTCAGACGTGGATCGGGATCCCAAAAGTTTCAGCGAATTTTTTTGTCGTTCGCGGTCCTTCCATCGGGAGCCCTCGAGCGGGCTCGCTCTTCGTCGGTGAGAAGCGCGCAAGCAAGGCAAAGTTTGCTCTTTGTATCTGAGAGGCTTGCGCTCCGGGCGCAGGACGCAGGGCCGAGAACCTCGGATTGATTTCGTTTCGTGCACTCCGGTTGAGCCTTCACCGACGGAAATCATCCATCCGCTTTGCAAGCGAAATCGAACCGCAGTTTCCGAAGGCGAGAATGTAGAATGCGCACGCTCCTGAGCGCGCGAAGTAGCGCGTGGTTTGCAAAGATCCGCTGTAGGAGCTCAGAAATTTTGCAAAGAGGCCCTCTGCGGGGGAAAAAGTTTGAACAATCAAAGAAGGGCTTTATTTCAATGGGTTATTCGCCGATTCTCCTGACCACGCTGCGGACGGATTTGTGCTAGCGGTTGCTGGCGCACCCACTGGCCAATATGCTGGGGCGCTGCTGGAGAGGCGCAGGGCGGTTGAGGATTCGTTCGAAAGCCTTGCTCTGCGGGGCGGCGAGTTGGAGAACGAAGTTGGCGGTTGAAGTGACGCCGATTTGTGTCGAAAGATATTCTGACGAAAGGTCTTCGGTTCTCGGAATTTTGGAGACTGTTCGTTGCAAGCACGCGCGCTAAGGTTGGCACCGTCGGAAAATGCAAGTTGTCGCAGAATCAGCACATTGGGTGCAAACAGGCCGCGCAGGCAATAGGGCAAGCAACAGGAAAGGGCCGCTCGAAAAATGAAGACTACAGGAACCTCACAATCAAAAGACTCCGCAGGCAATCAAGTCACGGAACGAGGGTATGTTCGTTTGTGTGCCGCGTTACGATTCGAAGAACAGGTTCAGGGGAGACGATCGAGGCGTGTGGTGTGGAGCTTGGTTTTGGCTCTTGGGTTGCTCTATGGGCAGTTGCTTCAGAGTTGCGCATCCGTTGCCGATCTGTTTTACCCGACTTCCTCGCCGCCGATCGCATCGACGATGGCTCCCGAGGAATATCGAATTGGCGTGGGCGACAAATTGCGGGTTGCGGTTTGGGGGCAAACATCGCTCGACAATGTTGTGCCCGTGCGTCCGGACGGCATGATTTCAGTTCCGCTTCTTGACGATGTGCGCGCGGCCGGGCTCACGGTCATTGAGCTGAAATCTCTTCTAACTCAGATGCTTGAGGAATATATTGCATCTCCCGATGTCACGGTTGTGATGATGGAGATGGGGAGCAAGATGATCTATGTGACCGGAGAGGTGAATCGTCCGGGAGCATTCCCGCTAGATCGCGAATATCGGGTTCTTGATGCGTTGAGTATGGCGGGTGGATTTACTGCGTACGCAAACAAGCACGGGATTAAAATTATTCGCTATCAAAACGAAACTCCGCAGGAATTTCGTTTTAATTACAGTAAGTTTATCCGGGGGAAAGCACCACAATCAAATATAGTGTTGCGGCCCGGGGATACGGTGATTGTTTCCGAATAAAGTGTCTTGGGGCAGAGACTGTTTGCATGGGCTCAGGGTTTGCGTCCGACAACCGACAAGGATGGGTGTCGGCGGGGAAATTTGTTTTCGGTTTTTAACAGTTGAAACGTTTTGGTGTCAGCGCTCGACTTGCTAGATGACATGGAACTTTGAATAAGGGGGAAAGAATGCGACGATTTGTTTGGCTTTCGATTTTGGGGATGGCGTTTTTGCCGGGTCTTGCCCATGCAGCGGGTGAGTTTGTCTTTGGTGCCGACGCGATGACCACCTACGACGACAACATCTTCAACACTTCGCGCAAAGAACAAGATGACGTTTCTTTCTTGTTTGGTCCTCACCTCGAGTTTCGCTCGGATCCGGGCGATCTGAATTATTCGATCAGCTATGACCCGATGTTTGAAGCTTTCGTGGACACCGACGGCATCGACGGTTGGCGGCACCGTGCGCAAGGGCGTCTTGATTATCGCCCGAATGCGCGCACTGCGGTCTATGCGACGGAATCCTTTTCAATCATGCCGTATGTCCTCGAGGGATTCGACAGTTCCAATAGTTCGATGTACGTCAACAATGCTGCGCTCGATGCAACACGCGAAGATGTCAAGCGCAATTATTTCGATGTTGGCGTAGAGCATTTCTTGACGCCGCGTTTACGCTTTAACTTGGATGTGCGAACTGGGCTTTTGGATGGGCAAAGCGGTTCGGATGTCATTGCAGATCAACAGAGCTATACGATTGAGGCGGCGTTGACGCGTGCCATGACGAAGCGTGACAAGCTAAGCCTTGGCGTCCAGATTGGGCTTCAAGATTTTGAGGGGATTCGCGAACAACAAAATTCCGACGCACAGACTTACTACCTCTACGGTGGTTGGGAGCATCAATGGTCGCGGGATCTTGCGTTGAGCGTCCGCGTCGGTCCGTCGTACATGAAGAACAATGCGCGTCCGGAAAATACGCTGCCGACTTACGGCATTACGGAAAACGAGGACGGAAGCTTCTCGGTGCGAACTACGACTGGATGCAAGCCAGGGGCGGTGCCGGGCACCTACGACGGTGTGCAGGGATGTGGAAAAGTGAATGTTCTGAAATCGGATCCGAACTACGCTGCGGTGAAGAGCGTGTACGGGAGCCGAACAGGTCCCGCCGGAGCGGATCCGTCGCACTCGGTCGACGATTCGACCCTTTCTTTCTTTGCGGAAGTGGAATTTATCAAGCGCTGGGAGCGAAGCTCTCTTGGCTTCCATTATCTTCGATCGACGACATCAAGCAACCTCGCTGGCTTTGAATCGAGCACGATCCAAGACATGATCGAGTTGCAAGGTCGACATCAGTTCATGAAAAATCTCAATGGGGTGCTGACCCTGACGTGGAATCAGTATGAATCGGCGACGAATCTGGCGCTTCCGATTGCGGTTGGAGTCGACAGTGCACTCGGAACGATTCCCAATGCATACATGGTTTCGGATATTGGTTATTCCGACACCAAGCGACGTATCGACGTAGAGACATATCGTGCTGCGCTCTCGCTTCGCTATCAGCTTGATCGTCGCTCCACGATCCTCTTTGGTACGAGCTATCTGTATCGAGCCTCGGAGAGTTCGTTCGAAGCTGCATCAACAGACAAACAGCTGCGCTCCGACGTTTTCCGAGTGTGGTTGGGCTACTCCTTCCGGTTTGAGCCGATTGATCTATAGAGAGTCGTGCCGACACGGAGAGGCGTAATACATGAATGCAAGTTCCGATGCAGTTGTAGGGATTCAGCTCAAGGATCTGAAGGGGATATGGCGCAGGCGTAAAGGCGTCATGGCAGCGGTGGCGGGGCTAGTTTTTCTCGCTTTTATGATCGTTGCGTTTGTGTTGCGCAGCCAATACCAGGCATTCTCGGTTTTGCTCATCGAGCCGCAAGTGATCGATGAAATGTTTGTGCGCAATGGCGTGACTAGCAAAAAAGATATGGATATAGCTGGGCGTTTGCACATCATGTCCATGGAAATTTTGAGTCGGCCGCGGCTTTCCAAATTGATCGATCGTTATGAGCTTTACTCCGACGATTGGGATCGCTACACGCGCGAAGAAATCATCGTGCGTATGCGCGATGACATCGTGCTCGAGCCGATCCTTCCCCAGTATCAACTTGAGATGATGCAGGGCGGCGCATTTCGCGGCGATATCGAGATCAATACTTTCAAATTGCATTTCAAGTATCACAAGGCAAAAGCTGCGGCAGATGTCGTGAATGCGCTGTCGCAAGATTTCATCAATGAGCACATCAAGGGTAAAGTAGAAGTTGCCGAGGGCACAGAAGACTTTGTTCGCTCGCGGCTTGAATCGGTGATGCGCAATCTCGAAGACACCGATCGGCGTATTGCTCAAATCAAGCAAGACAACATCGGAGCGCTGCCGGACGACCTCGATTCCAATCGTCGGCTCTTGCAATGGACGGGCGATGACCTGCGGCGAGCGAAGCAGAACCAACGTGCTTATTTAGATCAGATTTTGGTGTATCAGCAACTCGCCAACTCTGCGACGCTCGAACAGACGACTCCCGAGAAGCAGTTGGAGATGTTGCGCTTGGAGCTCAATCAATATCGCTCCGACGGTAAAACCGAAAAACATCCGGATGTCCGAAATAAAATTGCAGAGGTTGCTGCGCTCGAAGCGCGACTCAAGGCGGAAAAGGCCACGGGTACAGAGTTTGATGGCCTCAATGACAACCAACGGGCAAGCGTGATTCAGCTGCGTCGTGCGGAAGCAAGCGTGAAGGATGTTGAGGCAGAGGTGCGAGCGCTCGAAGCACGCATGTCCGAAATCGAGGAAAAGATTGCGCGAACGCCGCATGTGGGTGAAGAAATCGCGAGTCTCGAAATCTCACGCAAGGCCATGCTGGAAGAGTATGAGGAGATGCAACGAAAGCTGGGAAGCGCCTCCGCTCAGACCAGTCTCGAAAGCAAGATGAAGGGCGAACACTTTCGTGTGTTGGAGACGGCGTTTACTCCGCAAGAGCCCGTTGCGCCGAATCGTCCTTTGCTCTTGGCGCTTGGTTTTTTTGTTGGGATCGTTTTGGGTGGCGTTGCGGGGATGGTTCTCGAAACCGTGGATTCCTCGTTTCACGATTCACGCACGATTCAAGACCGACTCAAAATTCCCGTGCTGGCAGCAATCCCGAGCATTCTGCTCGAATCGGATATCGTTGCGATGCGACGTCAACGCTGGCGAATTGGTGTTGCAGCTTCCGCGGTGGCCTTGTTTGCAGTTGTCGTATCCGCAATTGCGTATGTCTCGGTGAATCGCATTGACTTGCTTCGCTCCGAAAAAACCTCCACGCCGTCTGCGGAAGCGAGTGCAACGCCTCAAGAGAACAGCGCGCCGGATCCTGCTGCTGCAGAGAATCCCTCGGAGGCAGCCACAGAAGGGGCGGCGCAATAATCCCGTCGCACGCGCGATGTTCATGGGCTCATCCTCAAATCTTTTGCTGAGGCAAGAATGTATCGCTCCTATTACGGATTCTTGCGTAGCCCATTTGAAGAGACGCCCGACCCGAGTTTTCTCTACCTCGGCAATGCGCATCGAGAGGGTCTTGCGACCCTCGCCTACGGCGTGCGTGCCCGAAAGGGTTTTGTGTTGCTCACGGGCGAAGCGGGTACGGGCAAAACGACGTTGATCCATGCACTGCTTTTGCAGCTCGACCAAAGCATGGCGTCGGCCTTTCTTTTTCAGCCAAAGCTTGAGCCTTTGGATTTCCTTCGCCTGCTTTTTGATGAGTTTGGAATTCAGGGCGAGTTTTCTACCAAGGCGGATTATCTTTTCGAGCTGAATCGATTCTTGGTGGATCATCTTGCGCAAAAGGATCAGCCGGCGCTCTTGATCTTGGATGAAGCGCAGAATCTTTCTCCCGAATTATGGGAAGAGATTCGCTTGCTCTCGAACCTCGAGACTCCAGCGTCGAAACTGATCCAAATCATGTTGATTGGGCAACCGGAGTTGAATGAGATTCTTGCGCACAACGCTTTGCAGCAGCTTCGCCAACGCATTGTATTGCGCTATCACTTGCAGCCCTTCGTCGGAGAGGAGACGGCTGCATACATTGAAGAGCGTCTCCGGTTGGCCGGTTTTGCCAGAAAAGGAATTTTTACGAAGGCCGCGCTCAAAGAGATTCATACGCTTACCGGCGGAGTGCCGCGGCTCATCAATATGCTTTGCAATAACGCTTTACGTCTTGGTTATTCTCGGGAGCTTTCGGAGATCGGTGAGGCGGAAATTCTCGAGGTGGCTTCCGATATGCAGCTTGAGGCTCCGGCGGTTTCCGCCGATGCAGGGAGCGGCCCTGCAAAATCTTCGCAGTGGACGAAGGGTAAACTTTTCGGATTTTGAAGTAAGAGAGGCGACGTTACATGGGTAAGTTATACGATGCACTGCGACGCGCGGAGCGAGAAAAAAATCGCTCCGGCAGTTCTGCGTTCTCGATGGATTCCGGCGCCTCGGCGTCGTATGAGGGGTCGGATCGTCTCGTTCCGCCGGATACCAAGATGCCGTTCTGGCAGCGTTGGTTTGGTCGGCAGACCATTGCCTCGATGGATACAGAGGTGGGAGACGCCAACAAGCAGCGCATTTCGCTTCTTGAGCCAAACTCTTTTGTGTCAGAGCAGTTTCGAGCTTTGCGTGCACGCCTCGATGCGCTCGCCTTGCAGCGTCCGATCCGCACGGTCGCATTTACGAGCGCACTTTCCGGCGAAGGGAAGAGCACAGCTTCGGTCAATTTTGCCATTGTGTCGGCGATGAATGTCGAGAAGCGTGTGTTGCTCGTGGACTGCGATTTTCGAAAGCCGACGGTTGCGAAGGCGCTCGGCATTCGTCCGACTTCGGGATTGGGCGAAATTTTGACGGGAAAGTCTACGATTCAGGAAGCGACCGTACGCGTTGACGGTGTGCAACTCGATGTGATTCCGGTTCGCGCTCAGCCGCCCAATCCGTCGGAGCTGCTTGCTTCGGAGCGAATGCAGCGCCTCGTGGAAGAAGTGGCACGAATGTATGATCTGGTCATTTTCGATGTTCCGGCCACTTTGCCGCTGCCCGATTCGAAAACGGTGAGCGAATATACCGACGGATTGGTGATGGTCGTGCGCGCGGACTATACACCACAAGATGACGTGATCACTGCGCTCGAGATTCTGGATCGACGCCGCGTGCTTGGCATTTTGCTCAACGGAGTGACGCAGGATCGAGCCCGCTACTACGGCTATTACTACTAGGCTCGCCCTCTCTTTGCTGTGGGTCGAGTTCGTCGGATTTTTCGAGCGTATCGGGTTGCTGAAAAGCATGTAGCGCAAAATGCGCGAATGCGTTCGAACGAAAAGTGCCGGAAGAAGCAGGACACTTTTTTGCGTCGATTCGATGGACGAGAATAATGGAAGCAATGGAAAACATAGTGAGGGCCAATGCTGCGGTTCTTTTGACGGTTTGGCTGGTCGCAGTTGGCGTCACGGTAGCGGCGACTCCTCTCGTATCCTGGCTGGCCTTGGCGCTTGGCGTCGTCGATAAACCCGATGAACGCAAGGTGAGCAAACGCGCGAACATGCCGCTCCTGGGCGGTGTTGCGGTTGCGCTTGGCTTCTATGTGAGTATTGCCGTTGCATTGACCCTGGTGGATTTAGACACGCTGACTCATATCGGTGTCGAACATCACATCGAGGGGCTCTTTTTGGGCGGGTTGCTTCTGTTGTTGGTGGGGGCATGGGACGACAAAGGCAATATGCGTCCCGGCATGAAGCTCGCCGCGCAGATCGTTGCTGCTTGGATTGCAATCGCGTACGGCTACAAAATCACCTATTTCACCGATCCCTTTTTTCAGAAGACCTGGCTTTTTCCGCTTTGGCTGACTTGGACTGTGTCGACACTTTGGATTGTAGGCATCACCAATGCGATCAATTTGATCGATGGCCTGGATGGCCTTGCTGCGGGAGTTTCTGCAATTATCGCCATGACGTTGATCGTGATTGCCCTGCAAATGGGGCAAACCGCAACGCTTTTACTCGGCATTCCGCTCCTCGGTGCACTGCTCGGTTTTTTGCCATTCAACTTTCCGCCGGCGCGCATTTTTTTGGGTGATACGGGAGCTCTGTTTATTGGTTTTACGCTCGCGTTGACTTGCCTGGAAGGATATCGGCAAGTGACGCTTCTGACTTTTTTGGTGCCGCTGCTCGTTCTTGCGGTTCCGATTCTCGATACGGGCCTTTCCATTGTGCGACGCATACGAAAGCGCGCACATGTTTTTTCGCCGGATCGCGCGCATATTCATCACCGAATGCTGGACTTTCACGGATCGCATCGCGCCGCTGTACTTTCAATTTATTTTTTGACGACTTGTTTTTGTGTCATTGCGATTTCGTTCACACGACTCAAAGGCGTGATGGCATTTGTTTTTTTGATTGTCGTGGTTCTGCTGACTTTGCGACTCCTCCTCAATCTTGGTTTTTTTGAAGTAGGACGCTTGCCGACGGAGCAAAAGCCGAATGCGCCGCAAAATTGCAACGCAGGCACTGTTGCAGCTCCATCGGACTCGCAATCGTCTGTCTCGGAAGAATAGGGAGACTTCATGATTTCCGGCCGCGCTCTGATTTCCGGTATTACGGGGCAAGACGGTTCCTATCTTGCCGAGCTTCTGCTTGAAAAAGGTTACGAAGTGCATGGCATCGTGCGCCGTGCGAGCGTGGAAAATTTCGAACGAATCGATCATTTGCGTGATCGCATCGTGCTTCACCAAGGCGATCTCCTCGATCAGAGTTCGCTTGTAAAGATTGCGAAGGAAGTCGATCCGTCGGAAGTGTACAACTTGGCTGCGCAATCGTTTGTGCCAACGTCGTGGCTGCAGCCGGATCTGACGGGTGAGTTTACAGCGCTTGGTGTCAGCCGAATGCTCGAGGCGGTGCGCTGGGTCGATCCTCAGGCGCGCTTTTACCAAGCTTCGAGTTCTGAGATGTTCGGCAAAGTGCGCGAGATGCCGCAAAGCGAAACGACACCGTTTTATCCGCGCAGCCCCTATGCCGTTGCGAAACTCTTCGGGCACTGGATCACGGTGAATTACCGTGAAAGCTATGGACTCTTTGCGGTGTCGGGCATTCTCTTCAATCATGAATCGCCGCGTCGTGGGCGCGAATTCGTAACGCGAAAAATTTCGGAGCATGTGGCAAAGATCAAGCTCGGTTTGCTCGATGAGTTGCTGCTCGGAAATCTCGATGCAAAGCGCGATTGGGGCTACGCGAAAGAATACGTAGAAGCAATGTGGCTCATGTTGCAGCAAGAGACGCCCAAAGATTTCGTGATCGGTACGGGTACACAACATTCGGTACGCGAATTCACGGAAATCGCGTTTGCGCATGTGGGGCTCGATCCCAAAGACTTCGTACGCATGGATCCTCGTTTCGTGCGCCCGGCAGAAGTCGATACCTTGCTCGCCGATCCGACGAAAGCGCGCGAGGAGTTGGGGTGGTCTGCCAAGACAAGCTTTGAGGATCTTGTGAAGAAGATGGTGGATGCGGATTTGGCGCTGCAGGAAAGAGCCAGCGGGCGACGCATGGGGGATGCCAAAAGCCGATGACGCAGAAACAACGCATTTTGGTGACGGGTGCAGCAGGGTTCATCGGTTCGACTTTGGTGGACCGTTTGCTTGCCGAGGGACGTGAAGTTGTCGGGCTCGATTCCTTCGATCCGTTTTATGCTGCAACAGCGAAGCGCGCCAATCTCAACACAGCAAAGTGTTCATCGCGATTTTCGTTGGTGGAAGGCGATATTCGAGATCGCGATCTCGTGCATCGCATTTTTTCCGCGACGCCTTTCGATGCGATTGTGCACCTTGCTGCGCTCGCCGGAGTGCGTCCCAGTCTCGAGCGCCCGACGGAATATGCGGATGTCAACATCACGGGAACTTCGGTTTTGCTCGAAGCGGCCGCAAAATACAAAGTGCCGCATTTTGTATTTGCATCTTCGTCTTCGGTGTATGGCGAGCGCACGGGTGGTCCCTTTCGTGAAACCGATCCCGTCGAGCGTCCGATTTCTCCGTATGCTGCGACGAAGCGCGCCGGAGAACTGGTCGCACACACGTTTCATTATGCTTTTGGCACGTCGGTTACTTGCTTGCGATTTTTCACCGCCTATGGCCCGCGGCAGCGTCCGGATTTGGCAATTCGTCATTTTGCCGAACGTATTTTGCGCGATGCGCCCTTGCCGATCTATGGCGATGGTTCAAGCCTGCGAGACTTTACTTACGTCGGAGATGTGGTTGAGGGCGTGGTGCGCGCGGTCGATCGACCACTTGGGTTTGCGATCTTGAATCTCGGGGCCGGGCGCATGGTGACTGTGCTCGAAGTCATCGAGATGCTGGAGCAAAAACTCGGGCGTCCGGCGAAGCGCGAGTTTTTGCCGCCGCAGACGGGTGACGTTTCGCGAACTTGGGCCGATATTTCCGCTGCGCGCGATGCCCTGGGTTATGCACCGCAAACGACGCTTGAAGCGGGTATCGAGAAATTTGCAGAGTGGTTGCAAGCACAGGAGCGCGCGCGCAACGGACCATGAGGCAGGCCGCAAACTGCGGTGTCCGTTTTGACGCCGATCGACGAGAAAAACTCGCGAAGAAGCTGGGCGCGCAATTCTCGCACGAAGCCTGAAGCGAATCCAAAGGCGCTCGCGAGTGCTCGTCTTTCGGAACGGAACGAATGCGGGAATGCGGAGATGGAAACGCGATGAGATTCGGCATGCGTAAGCTGGAGCAACACAAAAAGGTGACGCGATGAATATTTGTGTGATTGGAACAGGTTATGTTGGTTTGGTGACGGGAGCTTGTTTTGCCGAATTCGGCATGCGAGTTACTTGTGTCGATAAGGACAGAGCCAAGATTGCATCTCTCGAACGCGGCGCGATGCCGATTTACGAGCCTGGTCTGGAAACGGTCGTATCCCGCAATGTGAGAGAGGGGCGACTCTCGTTTACATCCGATGCGGCGAGTGCGATTCGCTCGAGCCTCGTTATTTTCATCGCGGTGCAAACGCCGTCACGCGAAAGTGACGGAGGCACAGATCTCGCAGCGGTAGAAGCTGTCTCGCGCGAGATTGGACGTACGATCGAAGAGTACAAGGTGATCGTGACGAAGAGCACGGTTCCCGTCGGAACTTCGGATTTCGTGTGCGGCTGGATCGAAGACGAGCTCGTCAAGGCGGGAAAGAAAACACGATTTAGTGTTGCATCGAATCCGGAATTTTTGCGTGAAGGTGCAGCCATCGGAGATTTCATGCGTCCGGATCGCGTCGTGATTGGCGCAGCGGATGAACAGGCGATGGCGATCTTGAAAGACTTGTATCGCCCGCTCTATCTCAACGAAACACCTTTCGTGCTGACGAATGTTCCGACCGCAGAGTTGATCAAGTACGCTGCCAATGCGTTTCTGGCGACCAAGATTTCCTTCATTAATGAAATGGCAAATTATTGCGAGATCGTCGGCGGCGACGTGCAGGCGGTTGCACGCGGGATCGGACTCGATCGTCGGATTGGGCCAAAATTTTTGCATGCGGGACCTGGTTTTGGAGGCTCGTGCTTTCCGAAAGATACGCGTTCGGCTGCGTATTTCGGCCGCGCTGCAGGAATTCCGTTCGAGATCATCGAATCCGTGATTCGCGTCAATGAAAAGCAGCGCTTGCGCATGGTCGACAAAATCGAGAAAGCGTTGGGCGGCGCACTCGACGGGAAGACGATCGCAATCTTGGGACTTTCGTTCAAACCCGAAACCGATGATATGCGTGATGCACCGTCGGTGGATATTCTCCGAGGCTTGATTGCGCGCGGTGTGCGGGTGCAAGCCTTCGATCCGGTTGCGATGTCGCGCGCAAAAGAGGTTCTGCCGGACATTCTTTATTGCGAAGATAGTTATGATGCCTGCAAGGGGGCCGATGCAGTCGTACTCATGACGGAATGGAATTGTTTTCGCATGCTCGAGCTCGATCGCATCAAAGACCAAATGCGCCAGCCCTTGATGATCGATTTGCGCAATGTTTATTTGCCTTCGTCGCTGCACGAAGCCGGCTTCGATTATGTCAGCGTAGGACGGTGACACTTTTGTCGATCGCTCCGCTCCATGCCGTCATTTTGGCCGGAGGCACAGGCTCGCGATTTTGGCCCCAATCGCGCCGGCGGTTTCCCAAGCCTTTGTTGCAAGTCGTCGATGGAAAGAGTTTGCTTGAATCGACACTGGAACGTGTACGATGTTTTGCGGCGCCCGACCGAATTTGGATCGTGTGCGCGAAGAGCCACGCACCCGTCATCAAGCGTGCCTCGGGTCTTCCTGCTTCGCGAATTTTGATCGAACCGCAAGGTCGGAATACGGCCATGGCAGTGGGTTATGCAGCGGCCAGGATTGCCGCTGAAGATCCTGCTGCCGTGCTTGCGGTCTTGCCGGCGGATCATTGCGTGTCCAATGCACGCGCCTTTGCTGCAGCGATTCGCAAAGCCGCGAAGGCGGCCGCGCAAGCGCAGGTCCTCGTTACGCTTGGCGTGAAACCGACGCGTGCCGAGACGGGTTATGGCTACATCCAAATCGGGTCTGCTCTCGGACGGAAACATTCCGGCTTGCACGTCGTCAAGCGCTTTGTCGAAAAGCCGAGTCTTCCGCGTGCGAAGCGCTTTCTCAAACAAGGTGGATTTCTTTGGAACTCCGGCGTCTTCGTTTGGTCGGCCGCGACGATCCTTCGTGAAATCGAGGCTTGTTCGCCATCTCTGGCGCGCGCGCTTGCACCGATTCGCAAAATGCCTCGCAGTGGCGCGCGCGCGAAAGACGCCGTGAGCAAGGCCTATCGGAACGCACCCTCCATTCCAATCGACATCGCTGTGCTCGAAAAATCGCGTTGCGTCTGGACGCTTCCGGTGGATTTTTCTTGGAGTGATGTTGGAACCTGGGCTGCTCTGGCGGCCGAGCTTGGCGTCGACACACACGCCAATTGCACGCTCGGCGGTGAAGTCGAGTTTTACGATGCGTACGGGAATCTCGTTTGGGGGGAGAAGCGTCTCGTTGTACTCTTGGGAGCGCGCGGTCTCGCGGTCATCGATACGGGGGATGCGTTGCTCGTGGCAGATCTTGCGCGCAGTCCGGAAATCAAAAAGATCGTCGAAAAGTTTTCCGCACAGAAGCGCGAAGACTTACTTTAGGAGCCTCGGATCCATTCCATTTTTCGAGTGCTTTCGTAAACTAGGAATGATGTTTTCCGTCGGTGGAAACTCAACCCGCATTTGCAAAGCGGAATGCATCAGAGGCTCGTTTCGTTGTCGCCGTGTTGCGCATGAAATGCGAAGGGGGAAAGTTTGTCGGAGTTGACGCGCAGTCATGAGGCGCTGCATTCGCTACGCGCCATTCCGCTTTTTGCCAATGTGAAGGACGTCGATCTGGAAGTGATCGCTTCGCATATGATCGAGCGTCGCTATCCGCGTCATGCCACGGTGGTCGAGGAGGGATTGCCTGGTGATTACATGTATGTGATTCGCGAGGGGCGCGTGAAGGTCACCAAGCTTTCGGAAGATGGACGCGAGAAGATTCTTCGATTTTTGGGAGAAGGGGATTTTTTTGGCGAGATGGCGTTGTTGGATCGCGCGCCGCGTTCGGCTTCGGTCGAAACGCTCGTGGATTCACGAATGTTCGCTCTTTCGCGCAATGATTTTCTCGCGAGCATGCGATCGAGTCCAGATCTCGCGATGGCAGTGGTACAAGAGTTGACGCGGCGTTTGCGCGAAGCCGGTGAGCATGCAAGCTCTCTGTCCTTTTTGAGTGTCAAGGATCGTACGAAAGATTTGCTTGAACGCCTTGCGCGCGAAGGAGAGGCACGCGGTACACGGCGCGAGACGCCGGCGCTGACGCATCAGCAAATTGCGGACATGATCGGCACTTCGAGAGAGACGGTGACGCGTGTCGTGAAAGATCTCAAAGACGAGGGGTGGCTCCAGCAGGAAGGCAAGAATTATCTCGTCGTGGAACGCGGGAAAAATGGAAATGCAACGAATTGAAGTGTCACAAAAAAGTGTTGAACGGGAGAAGACTGTGAAGCGTATGCGATCGTATGGTGTTGGGATTCTGTTTTTGTTTCTTGTCGTGAGCTTGGGCGCGTGCAGCGCGGAGCGCAGGATTCAGAAACATACGCAACGCGCAGAGGCTTATGATGCCAACGAAGAGTATGAGGAAGCGGTGATCGAATACCGCAATGCGCTGAAGCTCGATCCCAATCGCATCGATGCGCATCTCGCGCTGGCCAAAGTTTATTTCAAGATGGGGAAGACGCGTGATGGCCAATGGGAACTTGGCGAGGCGATTCGTCTCGATCCGAAGCGCAATGATTTGCGTTTGGAGTACGGCGAGTTGAGTCGCCGCATTCAAGAATACGACACGGCGATCGAGCAGACGGAAGCCATTCTCGCTGAGAATCCTACGAATGCCGAGGCGTGGCTCCTCAAGGCGCGCACGTTGCAAGAAATGAAGAAGCCGGAAGACGCGGAAGCAGCGTTTCTCAAGGCGATCGAGTCTGCTCCGCAAAAGGCAAGATATTATCTATCCGCTGCGCTGTATTACTCAGTTTTGGGTAACACAAAAGAATCCGAGAAGCTGATTCTTGCCGCGATCGAGCACGATCCTGGCTATCTTTCCTATTCCGCCATGGCGGCCTTCCTGGAAGATGTTCCGGAGCGTTCCAAAGAATCCGAAGCATGGTGGAAGAAAGCCATCGACGCGGAGCAAGGCGGGGCAGACGAGCTCTTGATTCAAGGTTACACGTCGCTCTCCAATTATTATTTAAAACGGGGAGATGCCGTCGGTGCCGAGCAAACTTTGCGTCAAAGCATCGAGCGTTTTCCGAAGGAGCTGAGTTTCCTTTATTTGCTTGCGCGCTTGTATGAACAACAAGGAAATGATGCGAAGGCAAAAGAACTCATGGAGAGTGCTACGAAGG
>JADFDR010000169.1 GCA_018262735.1 Geobacter sp. | reverse complement strand
TTGGAAATCGCTGCAGCATTACACGATGATGTGTCGGCTGCGCGCTTGTTGGCGTTGCCGTTGCGCCGCGTCGCCGAACCGTTCGAAAAATTGCGCGATGCCTGCGATGCCTATCTTGCAAAGCACGGATCTCGTCCGTCGGTGTTTCTTGTCAATATGGGACCGATTCCCAAACACAAAGCGCGCGCCACGTTTGCACGGAATTTTTTCGAGGCTGCGGGCTTGCGTGCGATCGACAACGATGGGTTTGCGGAGGAAGCGTCTGCCGTGAAAGCATTCCAGAAATCGAAGGCATCGATTGCGGCGATTTGTTCAAGCGATGATTTGTATGAGGGCTTTGTTCCGACGCTGGCGCGTGCGCTGCGCGCGGCGGGCGCTACGCAGGTGCTTCTTGCGGGACGTCCGGGTGCGATGCATGAGACGTTCGAAGCGGCCGGAGTCGATCGGTTTTTTTACCTCGGTTGCGATGTGCTCGAAATGCTTGAAGGGGTGCTTGAAGGATTGGGGGTGTCGCGATGAGTCCGATTCCGGATTTTTCGACGGTGGAATTTGATTCGCTCTACGCGGAAGCGGAAGGCAGCGTCGCCGCATGGCGCGAGGCCGCGCAGGCACGCGAGGAAGAGTTGACCTGGACTTCTCCGGAATCGATTCCGATCAAACCGCTTTATCACGCGGGTGATTTGCGCGACGTCGAGCATTTGCAAACCATGCCGGGCATCCCGCCGTTTTTGCGCGGGCCGTATCCGACGATGTACGTGACGCAGCCCTGGACGATTCGGCAGTACGCCGGTTTCTCGACGGCGGAAGCGAGCAACGCATTCTACCGACGCAATCTCGCTGCCGGACAAAAAGGTTTGTCGATTGCGTTTGATCTCGCGACACATCGTGGTTACGACTCGGATCATCCGCGCGTAGCGGGCGATGTTGGCATGGCGGGCGTCGCGATCAATTCGATCAAAGACATGCGCATTCTTTTTGCAGGAATTCCGCTCGATCAAATGAGTGTATCGATGACGATGAACGGTGCGGTCTTGCCGATTCTTGCGCTTTATATCGTCGCTGCTGAAGAGCAAGGCGTGCCGCAAGCGAAACTTTCAGGAACGATTCAGAACGACATCCTGAAAGAGTTCATGGTGCGCAACACTTACATTTATCCGCCGACTCCGTCGATGCGGATCATCGGTGACATTTTTTCGTTTACCTCGAAGAATATGCCGAAGTTCAACAGCATCAGCATTTCGGGTTATCACATGCAAGAAGCCGGTGCGACGAACGACATCGAACTTGCGTATACACTTGCCGACGGACTCGAATATTTGCGCACGGGGATTGCAGCCGGGCTCGACATCGATGCCTTTGCGCCGCGTCTCTCGTTCTTCTGGGCGATCGGCATGAACTTCTTCATGGAGATCGCGAAGCTGCGCGCGGCACGAATGCTTTGGGCGAAGATCGTAAAGCAGTTTGATCCGAAAAACCCCAAGAGCCTTTCGTTGCGCACACACAGCCAGACTTCGGGTTGGAGTCTCACGGCGCAAGATCCGTTCAACAATGTGGCGCGCACTTGCATCGAGGCGCTTGCCGCGACACAAGGGCACACGCAGTCCCTACACACAAATGCCCTGGACGAGGCGATCGCGCTGCCGACGGATTTCAGCGCGCGCATTGCTCGCAACACACAATTGTTTATCCAGCAAGAAACCGGCACCACCAACGTGATTGATCCGTGGGGCGGCAGTTATTACGTCGAACGCCTGACGCACGATCTGGCACACCGTGCCTGGGCGTTGATCGAAGAAGTGGAGTCGCTCGGTGGTATGGCCAAGGCGATCGAGCAGGGACTGCCGAAGCTGCGCATCGAAGAGGCCGCAACGCGGACGCAAGCGCGAATCGATTCGGGGCGCCAAGTGATTCTCGGCATCAACAAGAACGTGCTCGCCGAAGAAGCCAATCTCGAGATTTTGAAGGTCGACAACACGGCCGTGCGCAACGCGCAAATTCGTCGCTTGAACGAACTGCGTGCCGAACGCAATGCCAAGCAGACGCAGGAAGCACTTGCAGCGCTCACGCGTTCCGCAGAAAGTGGAGAAGGCAATTTGCTCGAACTTGCCGTCAATGCAGCACGCGCGCATGCCACCGTGGGCGAGATCAGCGAGGCGCTCGAAAAAGTTTACGGCCGTTACGAAGCCACCATTCGAACGGTCTCGGGGGTCTACACGAGCGAGATGGGACAAAGCACCGAAGAGATTCAAGCTGTACGCAAAATTGTGGAGTCCTTTGCCGAGCGTGAGGGAAGACGTCCGCGCATGCTCGTTGCGAAGATGGGGCAAGATGGTCACGATCGCGGAGCGAAGATCATCGCGACGGCGTTTGCAGATTTGGGCTTTGACGTCGATGTGGGGCCGCTCTTCCAAACACCCGAGGAAACGGCACGCCAGGCTGTGGAAAACGACGTGCATATCGTCGGTGTGAGTTCGCTTGCCGCAGGGCACTTGACTCTGGTGCCGCAGCTTCGAAGCGAGCTCGCACGCCTGGGTCGCCCGGACATTATGATTGTCGTCGGTGGCGTGATTCCTGCGCAGGATTTCGATGCACTCAAGCAAGCCGGCGCGTCGTTTATTTTTGCGCCGGGCACTGTCATTACGAAGGCCTGCTTGGCGATGATCGCAGAGCTCGATCTCCGTGTGGGACGTGCTCGCGCATGAACGAGGTGGGCGCATGACGAGCGACGCGAACGACTCCGCTTCGCAGCGACGCCGCGAGTTGAGCCTCGACGAATATGTCGCAGGTGTGCGTGCGTGCGATCGCGCGATTCTCGGACGTGCCATCACGCTCGTCGAGAGCAGTCGCTTTCGCGATCAAACGCAAGCACAAGATCTCCTCGTTCGCTTGCTCCCCTACACAGGAAAGGCTCACCGCGTCGGCATCACCGGCGTTCCGGGCGTGGGGAAGAGCACGTTCATCGAGACGCTCGGCACGCAACTGACACGAGCCGGTCACCGCGTCGCTGTGCTTGCCGTCGATCCGTCGAGCGGCGTTACCGGCGGAAGCATCCTCGGCGACAAGACGCGCATGAACAAGCTCGCCGCGGATTCCAACGCATTCATTCGTCCGTCGCCCGCGGCAGGATCACTGGGCGGTGTCACGCGCCGCACGCGGGAATCGATGTTGCTTTGCGAAGCTGCGGGCTTTGACGTCGTCCTTGTCGAGACCGTCGGTGTGGGACAATCCGAGATCATGGTGGCGGAGATGGTCGATTGCTTCTTGGTGCTGATGCTTCCGGGCGCAGGCGATGAATTGCAGGGCATCAAACGTGGCATTCTCGAAGTCGCCGACTTGGTGGCCGTCAACAAAATGGACAAAGATCCTCAGGCAGCCAAACTCGCGCAGCACGATTACAAAAACGGGCTGCGCATTTTGCATGCGAACTATGCCGAAGCGAAATCGGAGGGGCGCATTCTTTGGGAGCCGCGCGTCGTGACCTGCTCGGGGCGAACTGGCGAAGGTCTCGGGGCGCTCTGGGATCTCGTGGAAGAGCACCGCCGAATCTCGATCGAGTCGGGCGAGTTTGCAGTCAAGCGCCGACGGCAGCTTTTGCGCTGGATGTGGAGCATGGTCGAAAATCAGTTGATGATTGCGCTGCGAGAGCATCCCGTGGTGAGAGAGAAAATTACAAAACTCGAGCAGGCGGTTCTTGCTGGTGCAATCACGCCGACGCTGGCAGCGCGAGAGATTTTGGATGCGTTCGGCGCGGTATCGCAAGAATGAAACTCAGGCGAGCGCGAGACGGCGCCTG
>JADFDR010000168.1 GCA_018262735.1 Geobacter sp. | reverse complement strand
CGACCATGCCGCGGCAACATCACGACACGCTGTCCTGCAATCGTCCCCATCAACAAGGCGTCGGAGGGAGCACCAAACGGAGAATCGACTTGCACCCAAGAAGCGTGTTCGAGTTGTTCGAGTTCATATACGCCACTGCCGCCGATCACTCCGAGCACGAGCGACTCCGAACGATTCTCTTGCATCGAATGCGTCCTCCTGATTTTGTTTTTTGCTCGCCGATTCGGGAGCGGGAGAAGCGTCGCGATTACCGAGTGCGACGCGTGAAAACCATGAATGTATTTTCTTCGAGAAAATCTGAACCGTCATCATACTGTGTCACCGGCACAAACTCGGTTTTGCTCAAGTGGTAGTAGTGGACGTCCAGATCCAAAAGTTCAGCAAAGCCAAGAAGCGCATGCGACTGCCAACCCGTCCAGGAATAGCGAAAGAAATATTCGCGTTTGCCGCAGGCATCGCGTGCGATAAGGGAGAAGTCCATCGCGTTCGTGATCGGATTGACAGAATCCTTCGCGTCTTCGAGCGCGATTCGGAAACCTGCCGCACGCGTTTCGGGACGCGTAAGATCATCGACTCCTTCCGCTTCCACAAGATACGGCGCCGTGAGTTCGAGCATGAAGTAGTCGCTGTATTTCGTGCCCCAATCGAGAATTTTCAGCAGATCCTTGCTGCCAAAAAAATTCTGACTTTGTTTGCCGAGATAGCAAAGCGATTCGCCGCGCGAAAACTTCTTTGCACGTCGCCACGTCGCCTCGTCGAGTGCATTGCCGACGAAATAGTCGCGTCGCGTACCGGCAAGCCAGGGTTTGGCCTCCACGAAGGTTTTTGCTTTGGGATCGATATCGAACTGGAAATAGCTGAAGTCCGGATAGTGAAAGTGTCCCGTGTACGAAAAATCCGCCGTGCCTGCGAGCGGCTCGATGATCGTCTTGACGTTTTGACAAAGTTTGGTGTTGATGAAATCTTCTGCCGAATAGGCAAACGTGCCGAGCACCGCCGCGTAGGCTTTGTACGGATCGATACCATCGAGACCATGCGCCAAATAGCCACTCACATAGTCGTAATCTTCGACAAAGGGCGAGCCGTAACACTTGCGCCAACCGTCATCGCCAAAATCGTGAAACCCGTTTTTGGCAATCGTGGTCCAGTATTCGAGGAAACGCTGCTTGTTGCGCGTCGCAACCGGAGACGTACGAAACCCGCGCAACACTGCTCCGTGTAATCTCTTGACGAGGAGCGTTTGCTCTTCGACGCTGAGCCCCGAAAGCTTTGCCTTGCCTTGCAATTGGATCCAATCCGGCTTCGGGATCTTGCCAAGCTCAATTCGTTCCAACAGCGAATCGAGAGCCGCTAGCGTGCGCGCATTCCGAGTGATGATCTCAACTTCCATATTTTGCTTCTTCTCGCTTCTTCCCGTTTTTTTTGCGACTTTGCCTATCTGCTTTCGCTCTGCAACCGCTTGGCTTGAGCTTGATTTCGCGCCGAGGCTGACTTTGCACTTCGCCCTTTGCACTTCACCACAAATCGAGCGGCTCGTAAGAAGGCAAGAATTCTTCAGTCCTCCGGCGGACGCAAACGAACGCGCACGGCTTCACGACCCTCGGGCAAAACTTCAATTTCGCGCTCCCCGCTCAAATCTTTCCACGCCGCTTTGATGACATACTTTCCTGTAGGCAAGAGAACATGGATCCGAGGTCCCGAAAGCGACGCGACGGATTGTGCCGCATTCGACGCCGCCGTGCCCGCTCGAACGATCTCCCAGCGCACGCTCTCCGTCAGAGGCTCACCAAATTGTTTCAGTGCGACGATCTCGACTTGCCCCGCATTGAAATCAAGCGTTGCACTTTGCGTAGTTCCCGCCTTGACCTCAACTTCGAGGGAGCTACTCGCCGCCGAATACGTACCGAGGATCCGATACTTTCCCTCCGGCAAAACAAACGAGGCGCGCGCGCCGCTTCCATAAATCAAACGCGGCGCATCGGCTTTCCCGACCTCCTTCACGTCCCAAGCAATGTTCGCATCGAAGGGCGTGCCGCCCGCCTTAAGCACGGCGCGCAACTGCACGGTACCGGCCTGCAGCACGACAGCTTGTTCGGTGAGTTCGCCAGCTTTGATTTCCACTTCGACTTCGCGCTTGACCGCACCGAGTTCGACCGTCGCAAAATACTTTCCTGCCGGCAGCATCACATCGAGCAATTCGCCATAGCTCGACGTCACCCGCACCTTTTTGCCCTGTTTGTTTTCTTGCACTGTCCATGCCGCACTATCCGAGAAAGGCGCAGCTCCTTCTTGAGACGCTGCGCGCAATTTCAGATAGCCCGCGTTGAAATTGAGCAAATGGCGCGCGCCTTGCCCTGCCTGCACTTCGATGCTTTTGCTTGCACTCGCTCCGCCGAGCGATGCCGTCACCTGGTATTTGCCGGGAGGCAGAACATACCGCGCCGAAGCACCGTTGCCGTAGCGCACGCTTCGACCGCGAGAGCCGTCCGGCTTTTCTTCATACACATTCCAGCGTATGGAATCCTCGACGGCCTTTCCGGCTTCGGTAAAAACTGCCGAAAAAGAAATACCCGGAGTCACATCTTTGTGTATCGTCTGCATCGTTTCGCGCAGCGCTTGCTGCAGTGCCACTGCATCCTTGACGGCAAACGAGCGCCCCCCCGTACTCTCGGCGAGACATTGCAGGCCTTGCAGTGCCTTCACATCCATGCTCATGCCGATCACATGCACCTTGAGGTTTGGCGCTTTTGCGGCGATCTCCGCCACGGTTTTGCACAAATCGCGACTGCAGGAATCTGTTCCGTCGCTGAGCACGATCACTGCACCGCCCCTGCGCTCCGCATCGAGATCCGCAACGGCGCGCTTCAGTGCAACATCGATCGGTGACTTTCCGACCGGCTTCAGACCAAGCAGCGAACGCCGCACACGCCCTGCATCCGGCGGTGCCAACGGAGCAAATCGGTCGACGTCCGTGCAGTCATCGTCGAATCGATGGCCGACAACTTCGATCGCGAGCTCATCCCCCGTCTCCCATTCGTCGAGTAAAGTTCCGAGTGCGGCCTGCGCGGCCTGAAATTTCGTAGTACTCCCAAATCGCTGCTCCATACTCTTCGACGCGTTGAGAATCAAAACGACGCGCGCACCCGACTCGTCCGTCGCAGCCGCCTTTGCGAAATGCGGCGCAACGCTTCCCAAAATCGCGCACACGCTAAGCACGCTCAAAAAAAATCGAATCCCACGCATCATCGTGACGAACTCCATCCTGGGGCGAAGCGACTTCGCAAACTCAACGCGGCTCGCATCCACCCTCCAAAACCGGTTTGACCTGGCTTGACTTCCATTTCTCTCACCTCTCGCACATCGCTCACGCACTTCGCCGTTCACGAGTCTCGGCTTCATTCCGCTTTCCAAATGCGGATTGCACTCATCACCGACGGAAATCCTCAACTTGGTTTGCAAGACACTCAAAAAAAGAATCGACCCAAGACTCCTTAGCGCACTTCGAGAACACCGCCGCAGCGTCGATGCAAAAACTGCACGCCCCGCGGAAGACGGCGTATGCGCCGAATCTCTTCACCGCAGAGCACGCAGTTCGCAACCACCTTGGCGCGGCGTTGATACAGCGCACGCACGCCTTCACTCGTACCGCGGGACGACGGCTCGATCCCGAGTGCGTTCGCCCAAGCGCGCCAACTCGGACCATGATTGCAACGAGCACCACGCCAGCGACGCAAAAAACTTTGCGTCAAGTGGTCGCAAGCATGCGCGACTTCATGCAAGAGCGTGGCGCGCAACGCATCGGCTTCTTGCGCATATTGCAAACGAATGCAA
>JADFDR010000167.1 GCA_018262735.1 Geobacter sp. | reverse complement strand
AGAAAAGGACACGACACAAAAAAGAGTAGCAGCGCGAGCAGAAGAAACTCTTTCCTCGCGCAAAGTTGAAAAATCAAAATTGGAAAATCGCGCATTCGATGCAAGGCCGTCGGCATGGCGAGATCATACACGACATCGCGGTGGCGCATCGAAAGATGAGGCTTTTTTCATCGTCGCAAATCCGACGGTGATGCAAGCAAGCGAGACGCATGCTTTTCGCGCAGTGAGAATTACGCACTTCGCACGAGCGGCAGGCGAATTTGCACGCAAGTACCGACGCCGACTTCACTACGCAAATCCACCGTGCCTTGATGAAACCCGACGATCCACTGCACGATCGCGAGTCCAAGACCCGAACCGTTCGTGCGACTCGGATCGACCTGATACAACCGTTCGAAAATTTTCTGCTGCACATCCTGCGGAATGCCGGGGCCGCGATCCGTCACTCGAAACACCGCAAAATCTCCTTCCGCTTCGAGCGAAACCGAGATCGGTTGTTCCGAGGGCGAAAACTTGAGCGCGTTGTGAATCAAATTCAAGCAAGCACGGCGCAGCAAAATTTCGTCGCCACGAACATCGAGTTGTGTAGCGATCTTTTGCTGCACCGTTCGATCGACGGGAATTTCTTTTGCCTGCAAAACGTTTTCGACGAGATTCGCAAAGTCGATCACACCGCAGCGCAAAAACATTTCGCGCGATCCGGGCCGACTCAACAGCAAAAGATCCTCGACGATTGCAGAAAGCATGATGACTTCGTCCACGGAACTTGCGAGCACCGTCCGATATTCCTCGACAGTCCGCGGCTTGCGCAAACACACTTCGAGCGAACCGCGAATAGCCGTCAGAGGCGTGCGCAACTCGTGCGCCACATTCGCACTGAATTGCTCGATGTGTCGAAACGACTGCTCGAGCTCCTGGAACGTATCGTTGAGCGAACGCACGAGCATGGAAAATTCATTGTCCTTATTCGGCAACATTACGCGTGCCGCGAGATTGCCTGCGTGTACCTGCGCGACTCCCTGCGAAATGGCCGTCAGAGGTGTCACAACTTTGCGTGCAAAGACGTAGCCCGTTGGCACCGCAAAGATCACCGTCAAAAGCAAAACCACGAGCAAGCCTTCCATCAACGCTTCCCCGAATTCGAACTGCGCGACACTGCGCACGAAAACGAGATATCCGTCGCGTTGATAGCGATAAACAAAATGCCAAACCGAGAGTTTTTCGGCCCAGCCTCGTTTGGAATCTACGTGCGCAAGAAAAAGCCTGCTCGGATCTTCCGTTGCATAGCGGCCTTCGAGATGGAGATCGAAATTCGGCGATCGATAGAGCAGGCGCGAATCGGAACCGTAGATCGCGTAGGTGAGACGACGCTCTCGTGGCGAATCGAGAATCAAAAGTCGATCTTCGATTTTGCGAAAAACATCCGAACCTCCGTCGGTGCCCATCGCCTGGGATGTCACCGCTTCGTCGATGATGTTCTTCGCAAGACGTCGCATCAGCGAACGCTGTGCATCGGCAATGCTATACACGCGGATCCCGAGCGTCAGGAGCAGCATCAACAGCGTCGTGATCCAGAACACGAGGCCAAACCAAAAAATCATTTCCGTGCGAAAAGATTTCATGGTTTTTCGTCGCTCAAGAGATACCCCGCACCGCGCACGGTATGAATCAGCGGTTTTGAAAACGGCTCATCCACTTTACCGCGTAGGGCGCGAATGAGAACATCCACGACATTGGTCTTGGGATCGAATTGAATGCCCCATACATTCGAAAGCAATTCACTGCGCGTCACAACACGGTGTTTGTTGCGAAGCATAAATTCGAGCAAAGCATATTCCTTGGCCGTGAGTTCGATCGACTTTCCCTCTCGCGTCACTTTGCGCGAAAGCGGTTCCACCGCGAGATCCGCCAGCACAAGCAACGAAACGTCGGACGCATGCGCACGACGCAGCAACGCTTGAATGCGTGCGAGCAATTCCGCAAACGCAAACGGCTTGGCGAGGTAATCGTCGGCGCCCGCTTCAAAGCCACGCAACCGATCAAACAACTGGTCGCGCGCCGTAAGCATGAGAATTGGAATGCTGTTGCCTTGCATCCGTAAATCTTGCGCAATCTCGAAGCCGGTTTTTCCGGGAAGCATCACGTCCAGAACCAGCAAATCGCATGTCTCGGTTTCGAGCGCCGAGGAAACTTCGTCGCCGCGCATCACGCAACGCACGACATATCCCTCTTCCTCAAGACCGTGCACGAGAAAATCGGCAACCTTGCGCTGATCTTCGACAACAAGGATTTTCGCCTTCCGACTTTCGCTGCTCTCGTCGGCTTTCGAAACTTCCGTAGCGCCTTTTAAAAGAGCTGCTTCTTCCGACATGACTGTTTAGCACCCTCGTTCGGACAAAACCGTTTCGCGTCGTTCGCGATAAATGAAATGCAGGTTGCGCAAGTACACCACAAGACCTGCGCCTTGACCGACAATAAAAACAGGGTCGCGACGATGCAACGCATAAGCAAGCAAGACCAGCCCCCCTGCGATGCTGAAATGCCAGAAAGCCGTCGGCACCAAGCTCTTGCGATGCTTCTCGCTATACAACCACTGCACCACAAACCGCGACGTAAACAGGGCCTGCCCGAGAAATCCAATACACAACCAAATGTCAGTCAACTTCACGATGCTTTCTCCATGCAATGCAACCCTGGCTCGGCGAGGGAGGCCGCATCCTGCGCAGACGGCGATTCTCCCGCTTGCGAGCATTCGACTTGCGAAGCTTCGCAACAGGTTGCGTGATATTCAATTTTCCGACGCTGCAACCAACACACACCCAGAACATCGACGAAACCTACAAAAAGACGATTGCGAATGCCGTATTTCGCCTGCCCTGCAAAACGCGGACGATGCGCCACGGGAACTTCGACCACGCGTGCGCCCTGCATGCGAAGCAGCGTCGGAAGAAAACGATGCATGCCCTTGAAGCAAGGCACTTCTTTCAAAAATGCAGCGCGCATGACGCGCAGCGAACAGCCCACGTCGGACACGGTTTCGCGCGTCAACCAATTGCGAAAGCCATTGCCGATTTTGGAAGAAATTTTTCGAACCCACGAATCGTTGCGCCGTGCGCGCACGCCGTTCACGACGTCGGCTTGCGTGAGCCAAGGCAACAGGCGAAAAATATCGGCGGGGTCGTTTTGCAGATCGGAATCCATCGTGATGACGAACTCGCCGCGCGCTGCGCGAAAGCCCGCCACGAGTGCCGTGCTCTGGCCGCGATTGCGATCGAGCAGCACGAGACGCACCGTCGGATCCTGCGCCTGAAAACCTTCGAGGATCGCACGACTTCCGTCGGTGCTGCCATCGTCGACGAAGAGAATCTCGCTTGGCGCATCGAGTGCGCCCACCACCGCCTGCAACTCGCTGTACAACGCGGCGATCGAATCGCGTTCGTTGTATACGGGAATCACCATCGAATATCGAACACACTTCATCTTTCGATTCCTTCCATCGGACGTATTACGCATCCATGTGTTGAAAAGCTGCGCCGTGCAAATCCATTTCTTGCCGCAAACTCAAATCCACCTTCTTGCCATCCACCGGCTTGTTGGGGTCGCGCGTTTTGTAATACGGAAAGAGAAAAAGGGCGCCAAAGAATTCCAGCACGACCACCAACAGCAAAATCAATCCCAAACTGCGCGGCACCAGCAAAGCATCACGCGGAATACTTTGTTGCAACACCAAGAAGGTGACGCTGACGGCCACCAAACCCCCGCCAAGCACGAAAGGCAAGAATTTCTCTTCGACGATTTGCGGCCACATCAAAAATGTGACACCCACAACCCCGACGAGCGCAATCGTCGTGAGCGCAACCCCGCGCAACCACTTG
>JADFDR010000166.1 GCA_018262735.1 Geobacter sp. | reverse complement strand
GCACTCGTCGCACGCGTGCCCATCGTCGTCGGCATTTCGGCACCCACTTCGCTCGCAGTCGCACTTGCCGAAGAAGCCGGAATGACGTTGGTTGGATTTTTGCGCGAAAAAGAAATGAACATCTATGGCAATTTGCAGCGCATCCACGATCTACACAAATAAGTTTAGCAAAATCTTCGAGCGGCAACGGCGAAGCCTCGGACGAATGCAGCGGCATACATCTTTTTCGATTGAAGGCTGTTTCTGCCGACGGAGAAATCGCATCGAGTTCGTAACAGAACTCAAGAAGACCAACCGACCCGATGTGCCTTCGAGTCAGGATTGCGTCGCAGCGGATCCAATGCGCACGGCCGTAATTTTGTATTCCGGACAATACGAATCGGGATCGTGTTGCGGCCCGGTGAGCCGGTTTGCGTGCGTCTCGGGAAAATGAAACGACAGGAACAGCGTGCCGGGATCGATGCGCGGCGAATGTTGCACCGGCACTTCGATCTTGCCCCAACGACTTTCCAGAACGAGCGTCGAGCGGTCTGCGATGCCTTCGCGCATTGCATCGTCGGGATGCATCTCGAGCCAGTCGCAGGAAACAAGTTCTTGGCTTGGCGTACGCCGCGTCATCGTTCCGACGTTGTAGTGATCGCGAACGCGTCCGGTGATGAGCAAATAAGGGTATCCCTCGACATCGTGTTCGGGGCTTGGCAGAAAATCGAGCGGCACGAATAGCCCAAGCCCACGCAAGAAGCCATCACCGTGCACCGTCTCCGTACCCGAATGGTCGAGGCTTGGACAAGGCCATTGCAAACCGTGCGGCGCAAGACGCGAATACTGCACTCCACCAAAAAGTGTAGGAGCGACGCGCGCGATTTCGTCCATCACCTGAGCAGGATTTGCATAGTTCCAATCCGCACCGAGGGCGCGTGCAAAATCTTGCGCGACTTCCCAATCGGCGCGTGCACCCTTCGTGCGCGGATCGCGACGCAAGGGGTCCTGCGCAATCGCCGCAGCAGCATCCTTTGCGTTCGATGCGACAGCAGTCGTTTCGTTACGAACGCTTTCCGGCGGAGGAACTGCCGGACGTACGAGCTGAATCCGTCGCTCGGCGTTCGTAAAAGTTCCCTCCTGTTCGAGCGCGCCGGCCGCAGGCAAAATCAGGTGTGCATAGCGCGCCGTTTCCGAAAAGAAGAGTTCTTGCACGACGAGAAAGTCGAGCGATTGCAAAGCGTGAAGCACATGCGTTTCGTTCGGGTCGCTCTGTGCCGGATCTTCACCTTGAATCCAGAGCGCGCGGAGCTTTCCGTGTGCGGCAGCATCGAGCATCTCGATGATCGTCAGCCCGGGTTGCGTTGGAACGCGCGCGCCCCATTCTGCTTCGAATCGCTGTCGCACTTCTGTGTCGGCATGCGACTGATAGCCGGTGAGATGCGTTGGCATGCTTCCCATGTCTGCGTTGCCTTGTACATTGTTTTGACCGCGCAGAGGCAACATCCCCGCCCCTGGCCTGCCAATGCTGCCGGTGAGCATTCCGAGCATGCAAAGCCCCACCGCCGACGCCGTGCCTTGCGTCAACTCCGAAAGTCCGAGGCCATGCACGAAGAGCACAGGACCCGCTTGCGCAAGGAGTTTTACCGCGGCTTCGATTTCGTGCAGTTCGACTTGCGCTTGTCCTGCGAGCTGCGAAAGATCTTGCTTGGCAAGATGCGCCGCAAGTTCGTCATAACCTTCGGTGCGCTGTGACACATATTCGTGATCGATGGCACTTCCGTCGATGAGCAGTTTGGCGATCGCATTGAAGAGCGGAATGTTCGTGCCGGGTTTGAGTTGCAGATGCACGTCTGCGATCTCGGCAAGTTCGATCCGCCGCGGATCGATCACGATCAAGGTCGCTCCGCGCAACACCGCTTGCTTGATGCGCGCGCCCACCACCGGATGCGCTTCCGTCGGATTTGCGCCCGCAACCACGATGCACGTCGCACGCTCGATATCCGCATAGGACGCAGACGCAGCACTCGTCCCCGTCGTGATGCGCAGCGCGAGCGCCGTGGACGAGTGGCAAACGCGCGCACAGCAGTCGACATTGTTCGTGCCAAACTGGGTACGAAATAATTTCTGAAAAAGATACGCCGCTTCATTGGTCGAACGCGAGGATGTGAACACGCCGAGTGCATCGGGTCCCGACTGCGCATGAATTTCGCGAAAGCGCGTAGCGGCAAGCGACAGAGCCTCCTCCCAGGAAATTGCACGAAACGAATCGCCTTCGCGAACGAGAGGCGTCGTGAGGCGATCTTGCGAATGATGATAGGCGTGTGCGTAGCGCCCCTTCGCGCAGAGATGACCGTGATTGACGGGGGAATTTCGTACGCCTGAAATTCGTAACACACGATCGTGTGACGCCTCGATTGCCACTTCGCAGCCCACTCCGCAATAGCCGCAAATGGAAGCAACCGTTCGAATCGTTTTTGTGGAATCGCGGTACAAACGATCACGATCCGTAATGGCTTCCGTCGGACAAACGTCTACACACGCCCCGCACGCCACGCATGCACTGCTTGCAAATTTTTCGCACGCACCTTGTTGCTCTCCGCAGGCTGGCGCGAAAATCAAATGCGTCGCCGCCCCGCGCTCCGCAATGCCATACACGAACTGTCCCTGCACTTCTTCGCAGGCACGCAAGCACAAGCGACATGTGATGCAACGTGCCGCGTCGAACACGAGATAGGGATGGCTAAGATCAAGACTGCCCGCAAACGCTTGCGTACTGTTTCTTTCGTTGCTGCGCGTTGCGCGCATGTCCGTGGGATTTGCAGCCAAAGGTGATCTTGTCGCTTGCGAGAGACCGTAACGTGCAAGCAACACTTCAAAGTGATTTTGTGCTTCGCTCGATGCTTCCGTGCAAAACGCTTCTGCAGGCTGAGCAGAAAGTGTCAGTGCGAGAATGTCGCGGCGTAATCGTTCGATTTCCGCATCGCTCGTGCAGACCTCAAGATGGGGAGTCGCACGCGTATGACAGGATGCAACGAATTTTCCATTCGCTTTCACCAAACAAAGTCGGCAACCACCTTCCAGAGAGAGTCCTTGCCGTGCGCAAAGCGTCGGAATGCTTCTTCCGGCACGCGTCGCAACTTCGAGAAGCGTCTCTCCCTCGTCAAACCCGACGATTTCTCCGTCGATGCGCAAACGATTTTCGCTCATGAATTCTCCGACACCAAAATGCGATCGGCATAGCGCTCCATCAAACGACGCAGAGGGCGCGGAATGTTGCGACCAAACGCGCAGAGACTTCCTTTTTCCATGAGTTCGAAAAGCTGAAACAACGGCGCACGCGTCGCCTCGCCCTTCTTCGCCCGCAGGAGCGCGAGGCTTTCCTGCGACCCCAGCCGACATGGCACGCACTTACCGCACGATTCGTCCGCCATGAATTCAAGTCCATGCAACGCGAGGGCGCGCAGGTCGGCCGTGCGCGGCACTGCGATCAGACCACCGTGCCCAAGCTCGATTCCGAGGCGACTCATTTCGGTGTAGCAAATCGGGACATCCCATTCTTCGGGGAACAAAATGCTACCCATCGGCCCCCCGAGCAACACCGCGATCAGATCCTCGCCACCCCCCGCCTCATCGATCACGGCACGCAGGGATGTACCCCATTCCACCTCGACGAGGCCCGGTCGTGCAAAACCGCGATTCAGGCTCAAAACCTTTGTGCCCGCAGAGGCGACACTGCCGAGTGTACGAAACGCCTCGGCGCCGTGTTGCACGATCCAGGGCACGTTCATCAGCGTTTCGATGTTGTTGACGACTGTAGGCTTGCCGAAAAGCCCTACTTCCGTCGGATATGGTGGACGCAAACGCACTTCGCCGCGTTGACCTTCGATGGAATTCAAGAGCGCCGTCTCTTCACCGCAGACGTAACTACCGCGTCCCACATGCACCGACACATCACAGAAAAACGCGCTGCCCGGCGCGGCGTCT
>JADFDR010000165.1 GCA_018262735.1 Geobacter sp. | reverse complement strand
GTTACGATCGTTTTGGGCGCACGATCAAAACGCTGCACCCCGCTGGCAGCACGCTCGAGGCGATCTACGGAGACTATGATGGGAGCAATCCGACAAATCCCATTTATCCGTCGGTGGCGGCGATCGTGATACTTGATTCGGGCGTGACTCAAGTTTCGATTACGCACTTCGATGGTCTGGGCCGCAAGGTTCGCACACAAAGCACAGGTCCGGGCGGACGCACGATCGAGTCGGACACGGTCTACGACGTGCTCGGTCGCATCGCGGAATCGTCGCTGCCACATTTTGCGGGCGAAGTGCGCTTGGTGATGACCTCCATCTATGACACACTTGGGCGTACGATCTCGACGACTCTTCCGGGAGGTCGCACGACATCGGTCGATTACAATCGCGGTACCGTCATCGCAACCAACGCCAACGGCAAGTGCAGCAAAAAGGTGAGCGACCTCTTTGGTTCGATCGTTGAGGCGCACGAGTTTAAAACCGAAAACGAGAAGTCGACACCGAATTGTGGCGGCCAAGGGGTGATTACGCGCTACGGCTACGACTACGCGGGCAGGCTGGTCTACGTCAATCCCGCCGACGCTGCGCCTGGCGAGCCGACGGTGACGGATACGAATATCGTCTACGATGCGCTTGGCCAAAAGCTGAGCATTCAAGATCCCGATCAAGGGCGCGTGACCTACCACTACGACGCCGTCGGAAATCTTTTCGAAGAACTCCGCACGCGTGGCAGCACGCAGGTTGCAAAGATCACGTCGCGCTACGACGCACTCGATCGCGTGATCGCGCAGTCGACGCTTGCAAATCCAAGCCCGAATATCCCGGCCGATTGGTCGGTGCGAATGTTCTACGACGGAAGTGGTGTGGCGGGCGATGTCGCCAACGGCGTGGGGCGTTTGACGGCGGTGGAAGATGAAGTGGGTCTGCATCAGTTCAAGGCCTACGACATCGAAGGGCGCCTCTTGCAAGAAGCGCATCAACTCGATGGCCGGCAGTTCGTGTTTTCGAACACGTATTCTTGGGCGGGCTCGATCAAGACGCGCACGCTGCCCCAAGCGCAGATCGTATATGCGTACGACACGAGCGGGTTTTTGACGGGCGTGCAAGACGTGCAGGCTTCCGACGGCGCGCTCCATGTTTTGCAAGCGATTCAACTCGACGCGCAAGGCCGCATTCGCCGTATTGCGACGGGTGACGGTGTCGTGAGCGAGAGCATCTACGACAGCGCCACCGACGATCAACTCGCCTCGATGCGCATTCGCAAGGGCGGAGCGGACTTGCAGCATCTGCAATACGAGATGGACGCCGCAGGACGTGTGACACAAATCGACGACATGCTTACGAGCTATGCCGATTTTTCATTCGAGTACGACGGACTCAATCGCTTGTCGAGCGCGCTCGGCGCCTATGGTGCGCCCAACACGCTGCTCACCTACGGCTACGACAAATACGGCAATCTCACGCAAAAAGAAGGCATGACGCAAAAATATGGCGAGCGCAGTTTTGGCCCGCACGCCGTCACGACCGTCGGCGATGAGCAAGTCTCGTATGACCTCGCCGGCAACATGAAGACCATCGGCGGCCGCACTTATGGCTGGGACGCGCGCAATCGGCTTATGTCGGTGACTCAAAACGGTGTACGCGTCGCGACCTATACCTACGACTACACGAATCAGCGCGTAAAAAGCGTCGATCAAGCGGGCAAGGTGCGTTATTTCGTCACGGCGGACTTCGAGTGGGACGGAGCCAAAGCGACGGTGCATTACTTCGCCGCAGGCTCGCGCCTTGCGAGTCGAAGCTTTGCGTACGCGCCGCCGCTCCTTGTTGCGAACGCGAACCCGAAGGATCTCGAACGCTTTGCCGCAATGTGGCTCGTGGCGAAGATTTCCGACGAACTCACGTCGGGTCGCGCGCTTGCAAACGGCGCGATCTTCGTGCCGCCGTGTTTGCTCTTGATCCTGATTGGTGTCGCGATCCGACGCGGTGCGTGGCAGGGCGAGCGACTCAAGCGCGCTGTCGCCACCGCCACGATCATCGTGTTCTGGATGGCAACAACGGCGCCGCACACGGCGCTTGCGTTCGATCTCTCCGTCGATGCCGATCAAGACGGTGTCCTCGACGAGTACGAGCTGCTCATGGGCTCCGATCCGAACGACCCCGCGTCAACACCCGGCGGCCGCAACGGCGATCTCAACCACGACGGACGCCTCGACGCCGCTGACGCACTTTTGTTACGCCGCATTCTCACGCACGAAATCCCCACGAATCTCGAAGCCGGCGACATCGCGCCGATGGGTATTCCGTTTGGCGATAGCGCGATCGCCGCGAATGATTTGCAGCTTCTCTTGCGCGTGCTGCGCGGCGATGATCTCGATGGCGACGGGCTTTCAACAGCGCTCGAACTGGCCGCCGGCACGAGCCCATTCTTAGCTGACACCGACGGAGATGGCCTCAGCGATCAAGAGGAAGTGACACCGGGAAGCGACGGCCTCGTTACGAATCCACTCAGCGGCGACACCGACGGCGACGGCATCAGCGATCGCGACGACGACGATCCGCACACGCCCTACGAAGAAGTCGTCTTCTACCACGGCGATCACCTCGGCAGCGCGACGCTGCTCACGAACCTCGCGGGCTTCGTTCTCGCGCGCACCGTGTTCAAGCCGTTCGGCGAAGCCATCGAACTCGTCGGGAAAGTCGCCGCCTTCGGCTTCACAGGTCAGCGCTTCGAAAAAGCTCTCGGCATCTACGACTACAACGCCCGCTGGTACGACCCGAAACTCGGCCGCTTCCTCAGCATCGACTCCGTCGTCGAAGCAGCCTTCAACCCACAAACCCTAAACCGCTACGCATACGTGCGTAACAACCCGCTCAATCGCATCGACCCAACCGGCAATATTTCGCTGGACGGCTTCTGGGGCGGAGTGACGGGCCTAGCATCCGCTGCTTGGAATGCAACGTGCAATTTTGCTTCTGGATTCGGAATGGCATTCAGCCGTAATGCTTTCTATGGCAGCATCGACCGCGAGCCACGCGGCTTCGCCCAAAGATTCGGATTCGAAGTCGGCGGCGCGCTCTCCACACCTTTTTCACTGCTTACCGGATCCATGTTCGCAGTACGCGACGACGTGTACCGGAAATCAGAGGATCTCACCCAAATTCTTTCGTTCGATGAGGCGGTAGAACGTGCGCGCGCTGTTGGCATATCTACCAACGGGCTTGGCAATAGTCGTGACAAGGCACAAGAACAGTCAGAGCTTAGAACCCAAAAAGGGGTGCATATTTTGAATGGAATGGGCGGTATCGTGCACGATTTGACCGAGTCCACCTTGCAGCTGTTTTTTCCCGGGGTTACGGGCCTCGATCGTGCTGCATACAATTTAGCCAGTGCTGCGGGCAGCGTGCCGCGTTTTTATGGACACAGCCAAGGATCACTCACGGAGCGGAACACAAGCTTTTTATTGGGAGTGATGTGGAAACGAGGAACAATACAAAGTGTTCAGCTTGCCGGAAGTCCATCGCCATTCATGGTAAATCGAATGTTGGTAATCGGAGTTGGCGGTACCTCGTCGGTGGCTTATCGCAGTGATGCTTCCGTGCTAGATCCGGTGGTGTCGATTGGCAATCCGTGGTTGTTTGCGGTTTCCATTCCAGGTTTTCTGTTTCCGTCGGGTGGGATGAAGAACCATTCAGAGCGCTCGTACTATGCAAAAAACGGAAATTTCATTCCGGGAGGGGGCGAATAGGTGTGCGAAAGCTAATTCTTGTTTTTTTTGTTTTGGGTTTATCGGCATGCATCTCTCCGCAGCCTCCGACACCATGGGTACGTTTTCAGCATCCGTATATTCCGGTGTCGTTTGAGGCTCCGGCGACGATGAATCTACGTCCCGAGCTTCACTATTGGGGGAATGGTGGCCTTGTGCAAAAAAATGGTATTGGTGAACGCTTTGTCGAGTATGGTTTGCGTACC
>JADFDR010000164.1 GCA_018262735.1 Geobacter sp. | reverse complement strand
CAAAACGGTCAACGCAGAAAAGTGTCGCGCCGCTCTCCCGGATTCGAATTCGGGAGAGCGGCGCACTTTTTCAATCGACCTCGATGGGTGACGATTCAACGTCCGCGCCGTCCGCCCGTCCGCCCGCGCCGATGTTGCGACGATGCCGGCCTGCGATTCGAAGCTTTCGGGCGCATCTCACCTTCGCCCGGCTCGTCTTCCACGAGCGAAAAATTGATCCAGCCACGCAGCAAATCCACACGATCGACGTGGATGCGCACGCGCTCTCCAATCTCAATGCGCCGTTTCGAGCGCTGCGCCACGAGTGCGAACTGCGTTTCGTCGAAGTTCCAAAACCCCGGCAAATCCGAAATGTGAACGAGCCCTTCGACGAAGTAGCGATCGAGCGTCACATAAAGCCCGTGCTTCGCCACGCCGGTCACCGCGCCCGTGAACTCTTCTCCGACGAAAGGCTTCATGAACACGCACTTCTTGAGTTCGAGCATCTCGCGCTCGGCGTTTTGCGCCACACGCTCGCGCATCGAAACCCGCGCCGCGATGCCGGGCATATCGACTGCACGCGCCGCCGTGAAGACGCGGCCCTGCGGATCCTCCCGTTCGGTACGGCGCGGCGAAGCTTCGCCGTGTCGGAGCCAATCCTTCAACGCGCGGTGTACGACGAGATCGGCATAGCGTCGAATCGGTGACGTAAAGTGCGTGTACGAAGAAAACCCGAGCGCAAAATGCCCGCGATTTTTTGCTTCATAACAAGCTTGCTTCATGGATCGAAGCGCCACGGTGTTGATCAATGTTGCCTCGGGGCGCCCCTTCACGCGCCGCACCGCTTCCGCAAATTCCATCGAAGTGACCGGCTCGCCACGCTGCTTTTCCGAAAGCCCGAAGGTTTCGAGCAAGTCGCGGAAGTCATCCACGAGATCGAGTTCGGGCGCATCGTGCACGCGGTAAATAGCAGGACACTTCGCCGTATCGAGCACGGTGGCGACCGCCCGGTTGGCCGCAAGCATTGCCTCCTCGACGGCACGATGCGAAATCCGGCGCTCTGCCTTCACGACGTCGCACGGCATTCGATTCGCATCGAGCTTGAGCTTCGCTTCTGGAATCTCGAGATCGACCGATCCGGCACGAAGCCGCCTCTCAAGTAAAACTTTTGAAATCTTCGCAAGCGATCGAAGTTGCTCGCGAATGTCTTGCGATTCAATCCCTCCGTCGGACTTCTCTTCCATCACATCGGCCGCTTGCTCGTACGTCAAAAACGCACGGCTGCGAATCACAACCTCATGGAAATGCCGCGAAAGCACCTTGCCGTCCCGCGTGTCGATCACGAGCTCAACGGCAAGCGCCAAGCGATCCGTGTCGGGACGAAGGGAGCAAAGATCCCCCGAAAGATGTGCGGGAAGCATCGGAATCGCTCGGTCCGGAAAGTAAACGCTATTGCCGCGAACGAACGCTTCGCGGTCGAGCGAAGAGGCAGGCTGCACATAATGCGATACATCTGCAATTGCCACCCAAAGCCTCGTTTTTCCTTCAGAAACAGATTCTGTGCAAATTGCATCGTCATGGTCGCGTGCGGTTTCGGGATCGATCGTCGTAAACGGCAGGTGCCGCAGATCCATGCGCCGCGCCGTCTCGCTTGGATCAAGTGAGGATCCATAGGCCATGGCTTCGCCAATCGACTCTTTTGAAAATTCGACCGGCAAGCGGTAGTGCCAAACGACGGCTTGAAAATCAGGCTCGGGTTCACCCGGTCGACCCAAGACTTCGATCACTCGCGCCTGCGGACCGAGCCCGCGATCGCGCTTGCCGGCTGCAGACAGCGGCTCGGCAATCACGACGTCGCCATCGCGCGCACCCGCAAGCTCGGAAAGTGGAATCGAAATTCCCCACTCTTCATCGTCGCGATAGGGAATCAAAAAAGCGCTGCTCGTTTCGCGTGACACAATTCCGAGCCAGTAGTCACGCTCGCGAGGTTCAACATGCACGATCGTGGCGACGCGATCCTCGCCGCGCTCCGGTTCGAGCGGCTTGGGCAAAATCAAAACTCGATCGCCCAGACGCGCGCGCGAAACTTCATCGAGTCGCCAACGCACCCCTTGCGTCGTTTCCACACAATGCATCGGTGCCGCGCTGCCTCCTGCGGCAAGCACGATGCGACCTTCGATCAAACCATCACGACGCGGCACGCGATAACCGCCATCGCTCACCTCGATCTCACCGCGCGCCACGAGTTCTTTCAGAATCTGCTGCAAGCGGCGCAGCAAACTGCCACGTGCACGCAAGCGAAGTTGCAAATCGTGAAGCGTGAAAACAGGTCGTCCTTTGCGCCCCAAGAGCTCGAGCACGCTCTCGGCGTTTACGGAAAGCTGTACGGCTCGGCGCCGACTCGGCTTGCTTCGTCCTTTGTCGCTGCGTCCTCGCTTCATCGCCGTTTTTGTCCTTCTACCCTGCTGCACTTTTTGCCGACGGATCGAAACTGCATCGTCGAAATCGACTCGGCCATCCACGACACACGAAACCTTGCTCGCACCTTGCGAGCCTCACACGCCACTCTCGCAACGAAACTTCGAGCGCACGCCAAAGGGACTACTCGAAGCAGTGGGCTACGACGAAATCCAAACGAGAATCTTCCGACGAAAACTTGGCATCGCACCCCTTGCTCACGGACTCCGCATCGAAAGTTCTGCATCCGATGCGAGCACGCTCGCGCCACGCATTCTACGCTGCAACGCAAACAAAACGCTTCGTAAAACTTTTCTGCCGACGTGCGGGTTTGCATTTTCAGACGTTGCCGGCTCGCGTTGTGCAGAGTAGTCTCGTCGCCGTGCCCGGGTGGCGGAATTGGCAGACGCGCTAGATTCAGGGTCTAGTGATCGCAAGATCGTGCTGGTTCGACTCCAGTCCCGGGCACCAATTTTACCTCGACAGATTGCAACAACTTCCCGCTTGCTCGGCTCGCTCGAAGAGGTCAAGAAAATTTCCTCCGTGGCCTCGTATTTTTGGTGCGCGAGCCAACGGCACGATACGAGCTTTCGACTTTGACCTCTCCTCCGACACAATCTTGTTGCACTCCCTACCACCAACGCTGCAACCCGCAAAGCCTGATTTGTTGCCGCAGCGTCGATGTGGAACTCGCGGGACGGCTCGTCTTGCGCGACGTCGATTTCGAAGTTTTGCCCGCAAAAATTCAACTTTTCGTCGGCCCGAACGGCGGTGGCAAAACTTCTTTGTTTCGCCTTTTGCTCGGCCTGATCGAACCTACCCGTGGCGAAATCGCCTGGTGCGCACCCGGCGCAAAACGCTCGGCAAAACCATTTCCGATGGGCTACGTCGCGCAACGAACACGAGCGAACTTCCGCTATCCCGTAACAGTACGCGATGTCGTCGGCATGGTGCGCCGCACCCCGAAAGCGGCGAGCGATGCCGCCATCGTCGAGGAAGCGCTCGTGCGGATGGAACTCGACGCGCTCGCCGATCGTCCGATTTCCGAACTTTCCGGAGGGCAACAACAACGTGTGTTGCTCGCTCGCGCTCTTGCCATGCGTGCACCCGTCATCTTTCTCGACGAGCCCACGACCGGCCTCGACTCGCAAAGCCAAGGCAAACTCCTGGAACTCCTCGTCGAACTGCGCGACCAAAAGCAAACCGCCATTTTGCTTAGCACACATCATCCGGGCGACATGATCGCCATCGCCGATCTTGGTTTTCTCGTACACCGATCCGTGACGCCGGTTCCGCTCGCATCCCTCGACGATCATCACGCTAGCCCGCACGCCGCCATGGAGCCGACAAGCTCGTTCGCAAAGACACCTTCCCACGCCTCGAGAATGCACACTTCGGAGTGTACGTCGCATCACTCCATCTCGCCGAAGACAGAAAATCAATCTGTTGCCCAAAATTCCTCGTCCTCCAAAAGCCAATCTTCGACGGAGGAACCCACATGACCCACCTGAGCGACTTGCTCGATTTCTTCACCTCCGC
>JADFDR010000163.1 GCA_018262735.1 Geobacter sp. | reverse complement strand
GATTCGATGAATAGGTACAAACGGCGTCGGCAAATCCTCCACGCGAAAGTAACCTTGCTCGAGCGTTTCCTGCGGCGTCGTCGGTTCTCCGTCGGAAATCGCTTCTGCCTCGAAGCATAAATTCACCGCCTGCACACGACGGCCGTTGCCGTAGTCGATCACCTGACACGTCGGATCCGAGTACACACCGATCAAACTCCCAACGCGAATTTGCGTTCCCGTCTCTTCGCGCACTTCGCGCTCGATCGCCGCGTGCACCGATTCACCCATCTCGACATAGCCTCCCGGAAGCCCCCAAAGCCCGTTATCGCTACGTCGCATCAAGAGCAATTCGCCGGAGGTAGCATTGCCGCGCCAAACGATTGCCGAAACCGAAAGACGAATTTCCGTGGGATCTTTGGCGAAGTACTGGGTCAAGGGACCGTTCTTGCATTGCTCGCAAATCCAATTCCAATCGGGAAGCCAGGATGAAAATCTTGGAATTCTGTTTTTGGATTGCGGATCGCTGCAGGGGGTGACAGGACAAGCTGCAAAAGACGTGCAAGCGAGTTTACGTCGACCGGTTTTGCAGTTTATACCTTGTGCCTTGCGCCGCCGTCAACGCGCATCCTCGACCGTCGGTAAAACTCCCGGAGGGCTCCGCATTCTGCAGCGTGCATGCACAACGCTCGCATGGCAGCGCAAGCAGCGCTACGGAATCAACGGCGCTTCGAGCAAGCCCGTGCGCTCATCGAAGCCACGCATCAAATTCAAACACTGCACGGCTTGACCGCCCGAGCCCTTGACGAGGTTATCGATCGCCGAAAGCAAAATGAGCGCACCGCTGCGCGGATCGACCACCGCACCGACGTCGCAAAAATTACTGCCTCGAATCGATTGCAACTTGGGCGTCTCGCCTTCCGGCAGCACGCGCACGAACGGCTCGTTCGCATATGCTTCACGCAAAACCGCAAGCGCATCGGCGGTGCTGAATTTCTGCGTCGGTTGCAAAAAAATCGTCGTATTGATTCCGCGGATCGTCGGCAAAAGATGTGGCACAAACGAAATGCAAACGGGTTTGCCTGCCGCAAGGCTCGCCTCTTGCTCGATCTCGGGCACATGGCGATGCGCACCGCCCACTTTGTACGCGTTGCAACTTTCATCGATCTCCGCAAAGAGAAATGCAACATCTGCCTTGCGCCCTGCACCCGAAACACCCGATTTCGAATCCACCAAAATCGGCGTCGGTGCCACAAGACCGCGTTTCAAAAACGGCGTAAGCGGGATCAGCACGGACGTCGGATAACAACCCGGCGCGGCCACGAAATCTGTCGCGCGAATGGCCTCGCGATGCAACTCGGGCATGCCATACACCGCTTTGCCAAAAATCTCCGGCGCGCCATGTTTGCCATACCACTCGGCATACTGCTGCGGATCGTTCAAGCGGAAATCCGCCGAAAGATCGAGGGTGGTCACACCCGCTTTGCGCAGCTCTCCAACGACGGCCGCCGAGGCCGCATGCGGCAGCGCCGTAAACGCCACGTCCACGCGTGATGCGATCGACGCCACATCGGCGCGTTCAAAACGCAGATCCACCAATCCACGCAAAGCAGGAAAAGCCTCGCCCACGGCAATGCCTTCGCGCTGCTCCGAGGTCGCGACCGCAAGTTCGAGCTTCGGATGGCGCAACACAATGCGCAACAACTCGAGCCCCGTATACCCACTCGCTCCAAATACTGCTACACGCATTGGTGTTCCCTTCTTTGACTTCCCGATTGCCCCGTCGGTGCAGAGCGACTCACGATCCAGCTTGGCCGATCGCTCCTCGCGCGCACATCACTCCACACGCGCGCTTGCCTCTCTTTTGGATCCACGTCGAAGAATCGTCTTGGACGCCAAAAAACCTACCAAACCGAAATCGATCTCGCGCGTTCGACTTCACCCACGAAAGACAAACCCGCACGAGATACCTAGCGAGCCTCGGATCCATTCCCTCTTTCGAGCACTTTCGCAAACCAGGGCTGATATTTTCCGTCGGTGGAAAGTCAACTCGCGTTTCTGGAGCGAAAGAAATTCAAGACTCCCTCGAAGCCTCAAGCAAGATCTCCGGCCCTCGTCACGCAGCGCAGAGACCGGCTGAGCGCAACACGAATCTACAGCACAAAGCGTGCAATACGCGCGAACTCCCATCCAAGCACGAGACGCATTGCGAGCTTTGCAACGCTCGAAAAAGAGGATGGCCCAACCGCGGCCGACCCTGCGAGGTGCGGCAAGAACGTACGCCAGCGAATCGCAAAGCGTGCAATACGCGCGACTTCCGTCGAAGCGCGCGGCAATTCCCCAAAAAATATCGACGGAGAATCCATCTGCCATGTCAGGCCACGCACGCGCTCGCAAGCTCCAACCCTCGGCAAAAGCGCTGCATCCCAAAACGAAAGACCCGGGAGGCTTTTGCCTTCCGGGTCTGAATCGTAACACATATCGGTGTTGACTTGTCGATCGTCCGACTTGTGCGCTTAGCGCTTCGAGAACTGGAAACGGGCGCGGGCGCCGCGTTGTCCGTATTTCTTGCGCTCCTTCTTACGGGCGTCGCAAGTGAGAAAACCGTTGCTCTTGAGCGTCGGGCGTTGCGTGGAATCCCAAGCTTCGAGTGCACGGCTGATGCCATGACGAAGCGCGCCCGCTTGGCCCGACAAACCGCCACCGTCGATGTTGGCGCGAATGTCGTAGCGCCCCACGTTGTTCGTCAATTCGAGCGGTTGCTTCACAAGCAAGCGATGCGTCTCACGCGGAAAATACTCTTCAAACGTACGACCGTTGATCAAGATTTGACCATTGCCCAGTGTCAGGCGCACACGCGCGACCGAGGATTTACGTTTGCCCGTCGTCACTACTGTCTGCGGATTAGCCAAGGGTCAAGACCTCCGGTTTTTGCGCTGCATGCGGATGCTCTGGCCCCGTATACACTTTGAGTTTTGTGATCGTTTTGCGACCAAGACTGTTCTTCGGAAGCATGCCGCGAATCGCCTGGACCAACACACGCTCCGCGTACGGTCCTTCGAGCATTTGACGTGCGGTCTGCTCTTTGACGCCACCCATATGTCCGGTGTGTCGGTAGTAAACCTTTTGATCGAGCTTGCGGCCTGTGAACACCACCTTCTCGGCATTCACGATGATCACGAAATCACCACCATCGACATGCGGCGTGAAGTTCACGCGATGCTTGCCACGCAAAATCGTGGCCACTCGCGTCGCGAGTCGGCCGAGCGTCTGCCCGGTTGCATCGACGACGTACCAACGACGCTCGATGTCCGCCTCTTTGGCGCTTTGCGTACAGTGGTACGCGGGTTTCGAATTTGTACTCATGAAATTCTCCTCGTTGCGCCTCTCGCGTCCCACTGCCAAAGCAGGGAACTTTGTCTTGAAATCACGTTGGACTTTCCAGGGATCGCAAGATCGAGTCGAGAACTGCGGTCGCACCGCAAGGTTCTCGGAGGCGCGGAAGAGGTATCTCAGCCCCCTCGCCCCGTCAAGGTGCAAGTCCGAGGGCATCCGCTCGTCGGAACCGACACGGAACACACCCGCAAGAAAATCGCCCCTCGGATCCGTCCAAGGAGACTCCAATCAACTCCATCTTTCGAGTATTTTCGCAAACCATGGCTGATGTTTACCGTCGGTGAAAACCAACTCGCATGGAGAAAGCGGGATGGATCAGGGGCTCCCGAAGCGCGCCATACCTCATTCCTCTTCCTGAAGCGAGTCGATTGCCCACCGACGAAAATCATCCATCGGATTTGTGAAAATGCTTAAAACCGCAATGGGCTCGAAGGCTCCCTCGAAGACGCGCGCCTCGAGCTTTTACGATCACAAGGCTCCATACAGAACTCTGCAAAGGACGAGGCCGAGCGCGGGCGCCGTCGGACCAGCAAGCGTGCGATCCTTGGCGTCGAGCAGACGGCGCATCTCATCCGTCGGGCGACGACCTTGGCCAATTTCGAGCAGCGTCCCGACCAGGTT
>JADFDR010000162.1 GCA_018262735.1 Geobacter sp. | reverse complement strand
CCGGTGGAAGAGAAGACTGCTTTCGACGTCATTTTGAGTGCAGTCGCGGCGGACAAGAAGATTGGCGTGATCAAGGAAGTGCGCGCGATTACTGGACTTGGCCTCAAAGAAGCCAAGGATCTCGTGGAAGGTGCTCCCAAGCCGGTCAAAGAAGGCGTGAGCAAGGACGAGGCGGCCAAAATCAAGACTCAGATCGAAGCGGCCGGCGGTCAGGTTGCGATCAAGTAACACGACTGTGTTTCAGTCGGCATGCGAGCGCGCTTACTCGTAGAGTAAGCGCGCCGTTAGTGTTTCTATCGAAAATTTTCACAAGACTTTCATAAGAGAGGGGGGCGATTCGTCCGTGCCGGAAATTTCTTTCGCCGAGAACGCACCTAGAATCCGCAAGGATTACTCCGACATTCCCACGATCGTTGAGATTCCGAATCTCATCGCAATCCAGAAGCAGACGTTCGAACGCTTTTTGCAAAAGAACGTGTCCATGGAAAAGCGTGAGAACATCGGCCTGCAGGCCGTGTTCAATTCGGTGTTCCCGATCAAAGATTTCAACGACACTGCGTCGCTGGAATTCGTTGGATACACGCTTGAAGAACCGAAGTATGACGTACGCGAGTGTCTCATACGCGGTATGACCTATGCGGCACCGTTCAAGGTCACGATTCGACTCGTGGCGTGGGACAACAACGAAGGTGCGCATGCGATCCGCGATGTGAAGGAGCAGGAAGTCTACTTTGGTGAAATTCCGGTGATGACCGAGAATGGAACTTTCATCATCAATGGCACGGAACGCGTTATTGTGTCGCAGTTGCATCGCTCGCCGGGAATTTTCTTTGACACGAGTACATCGGTAGCGACGACCGCGCTGGGCAAGAAGCTGTTTTCGTGTCGCATCATCCCGTATCGTGGTTCTTGGCTCGATCTCGAATTCGACCACAAAGATATTGTGTATGCGCGCATTGATCGCCGCCGCAAGATTTTCGTGACTGTGCTTTTGAAAGCACTCGGCTACACGCCGGAGGATATGCTTACCACGTTTTATAAGCCGGAGACGATCCGCTTCGATGGACGTAGCAAGTACACGAAGAAGGTCGATCCCGAGTTGTTGATTGGCCAACGCTGTCTCAAAGAAATCAAGACGGACGACGGCGAAGTGATTGTGCGCAAGGACAAGAAGTTTACGCGCGGTGCCGTGCGACGCTTGCTTGAAAGCAAGATCGATGAAATCCAGATTCCGATCAACGATCTCATTCGCGAAGATGCCGTAAAGCGCGTGATTCCGATCGACATCGTCGATCAGGCAACAGGTGAAGTCATTGCGGAGTGCAATGAGACATTGACTGAAGCGCATCTCGAAGCCTTCAAGGCGCGCGGCATCCATGAGTTTCCGTTGTTGTACCTGGATCCCATTCTCTCGGGATGGGCGATTCGCGATACGTTGCTTGCCGACAAAACGCTCACGCAGGATGAAGCGATCATTGATATTTATCGCCGCTTGCGCCCGGGTGATCCGCCGACGCTGGAGACCGCGACGAACGTTTTCCGCAATCTTTTCTTCAATCCCGAGCGATACGACCTTTCGGAAGTGGGGCGGTTGAAGATCAATCACAAACTCGGTTTCGATGGGACTCAACGCATGGATGTGTATCCTGCGGGACCCAAAGGGCCGAAGCAGACGGTGTCGCTCGAGCGGCTTTCGACGCTGCGCCCGGAAGACATTCTCGGTGCGGTGAAGTACTTGGTCGATTTGCGTAACGGTGTTTCCGACAAGCGTATCGATGATATTGATCATTTGGGTAACCGCCGCGTGCGCGTCGTCGGCGAATTGCTCGAGAATCAATATCGCATCGGCCTCGTGCGCATGGAACGTGCGATCAAGGAGCGAATGTCGCTGCAAGAGATCGAGGCGCTGATGCCGCACGATTTGATCAATTCGAAACCCGTTTCGGCGGTGATCAAAGAGTTTTTCGGATCGAGCCAGTTGTCGCAGTTCATGGATCAAACGAATCCACTTTCGACGGTGACGCACAAGCGGCGCCTCTCGGCTCTTGGTCCAGGCGGTCTTACACGCGAACGCGCTGGCTTTGAAGTGCGCGACGTACACTCGACGCATTACGGACGTGTATGTCCGGTGGAAACGCCGGAAGGTCCGAACATCGGCCTGATCGCATCGCTTTCGACGTATGCGCGTGTGAATGATTTTGGTTTCATCGAGACACCGTATCGTGACGTGCAAGATGGTCGTGTGACCGGAGAGGTGCGTTACTACTCGGCACTCGACGAAGAGAATCTCGTGATTGCACAGGCGAACGCACCGCTCGACGAGAAGGGTCGATTTGCGACGGATCTCGTGACATCGCGTAAGCAAGGTGAGTTTGCGCTAACAAGCCCGGGCGAAGTGCAAAAGATGGACGTTTCGCCGAACCAGTTGGTGTCCGTCGCTGCTTCGCTTGTTCCCTTCTTGGAGCATGATGATGCGAATCGCGCGCTGATGGGTGCGAACATGCAGCGCCAAGCTGTGCCCCTTCTGCGTAGCCAAGCACCGATCGTGGGTACAGGTATGGAAGGCGTCGTGGCGCGTGATTCGGGCGTGACGGTCGTTGCCAAGCGCAACGGCACCGTGGTTTCCGTCGACGCAGGCCGGATCGTGATCAAACCGGATGAAGATGAAGGAGCGGGTTCCAACATCGACATCATCAATTTGATCAAGTATCAGCGATCGAATCAGAACACATGCATCAATCAACGCCCGATCGTGAAGCCCGGGGATAAAGTCGTGGCCGGTCAGGTTGTGGCCGACGGCCCAGCGACGGAGCGCGGCGAGCTCGCACTCGGTCGCAACGTCGTTGTCGCTTTCATGCCGTGGGGTGGATACAACTTTGAAGACTCGATTTTGATTTCCGAGCGTGTCGTGAAAGAGGACATCTTTACTTCGATTCACATCGAAGAATTCGAGGTTTTCGCGCGCGACACCAAACTCGGTAAGGAAGAAATCACGCGTGATATTCCGAATGTTGGCGAAGAGGCCCTCAAAGATCTCGACGAGGCGGGTATCGTGCGGATTGGTGCTGAGGTGCATCCGGACGATATTTTGGTCGGCAAGATCACGCCGAAGGGCGAAACGCAGCTTTCTCCCGAGGAGCGCTTGTTGCGCGCCATCTTCGGCGAAAAAGCCGGCGACGTACGTGACACATCTTTGCGTGTCCCTACGGGTGTGTCGGGTACCGTGATCGGTGCGCAGGTGTTTTCGCGTCGTGGTGTGGAGAAGGACGAGCGCGCACGAGCGATCGAGGAAGTCGAAATCGACCGCTTGCGCAAGGATCAAGAAGACGAGGTTCGCATCATTCGCGAAAACGCATTGAACCGCGCCAAGGAGTATCTGCTTGGCAAACAAGCGGCCAATCGCGTGGGCGACGAGAAGCGTAACGTCGAGTGGATTCAGGCGGGTGCAGTGATCAACGCGGAGACGCTGGCGGAAATTCCGCAGCGGCGTTGGCGTGATTTGCAAGTGCAAGATGCTGCGACGCAAGCGCGTTTGGACCAGCTCTTTGCAGCACTCGACGAACGAGTTCAAGTTATCAATACGGTCTTCGACGAGAAAATCGCACGTTTGAAAAAGGGCGATGAGCTAGCGCCTGGCGTTTTCAAAATGGTGAAGGTTCAGCTTGCCATCAAACGTAAGCTCAGCGTCGGCGACAAGATGGCCGGTCGTCACGGAAACAAAGGCGTGATTTCGCGCCTCCTTCCCGAAGAAGATATGCCGTATCTCGCCGACGGTACGCCGGTCGACGTTTGTCTGAATCCGCTGGGTGTGCCGTCGCGCATGAATGTGGGGCAGATTCTCGAGAGCCATCTTGGTTGGGCTGCACGCGGGTTGGGCGAGCAAATCGGCGCTCTTCTCGAACAACACTGCAGCGTGTCGGCTATGCGCAATCGACTCAAGGATGTGTATGCCGATGAGCAGATCAGCAAGGTCCTCGATCGCGCTTCGGACGATGCGATTTGGTCGCTCGCGAAGGACGTGAAAGAGGGCGTGCATGTTGCTTCGCCGGTTTTCGATGGTGTTCCGGAAAAAGAGATCAAGAATACGCTG
>JADFDR010000161.1 GCA_018262735.1 Geobacter sp. | reverse complement strand
ATGGCTTTCGCGGGGCGGGGCAACGCATCGACGCAAAGCAGCACGAGCAAAGAAGGGCACCACGATCGCATGGAAAAGCGTCGCCACCGACGTTATAAGCGCAGGCTGACGGTCGATCTCGACTTGGGTGGGCAATTTTTGCGCGCGTTTATCATTGATCTCTCGACGTCGGGAATGTTCGTGCAGATGAACCAATCGCTGAATCCTGGCACCGTGGTTGCGGTGCGTTTTGCGCCGACGAGCACGAATCCCATGATGATCGTACGCGCCGTCGTTGCGCGTCGCCGCACTGTGCCGGCGCATCTTCGAGCCATTGCTGCGTCGGGGCTTGGTCTCGAAATTCTCGAAGCTCCGCCCGAATATCTGAGCATCGTGCAGCCGCCGCCCGAGCAGGGCGAGGCCGACCCGAAAACGGGCGTCGGAGCAGCCGCACGCGCTGCACCTACCTCAAAAAGCGTCACTCCGCCGCATGTCGCTGCGTCTTCCGGCCATGCGTCCAAGAGAGATCCGGCGCACTCTGTTTCGCGCGTTGCTCCGGAGGCAGCCCCCTCTGCGCAAGCTGCAAACCCTGTCGCACCGCCTGTTGCGCACGCGTCTCCCGAGCGACGCTTTAAAGTGTTTGGCGCGCAAATCGAAGGAACGCGCTCGCGCACGGTCACGATCGAGGCCCAAAACGAAGCCGTCGCACGCGAGCGCGCACTCGAAAAATTCGGTGAAGGATGGGAAATTCAGCGCGTCGAGCGCATCGATTGAGCAGGGTGGGACTCCGCGCGTAGCGGTCGAACGCAGAAAGACGTGCGCAAACCGAGAATCCAAAGCCACGCCTGTCGAAATTATTCTTTTGAGTTACGCAAAATAATGTCGGCTGCTTCGAGCAGATTGGCAGCGCGCGGCACGTCGGACGCCGCGTTGCGACTCGTTGCTTCGCCTTTCCCGGTCAAAATCAAAACGCTGCGGCAGCCCGCGTTCTTTGCAAGTTCGAGATCGCAGGGGCTATCGCCGATCACCCAGCTCGCGGCGAGATCGGCATAGAGTTCTTTGCGCGCACGTTCGAGCAGGCCGGGCTTTGGCTTGCGGCATGCGCAATCCGCTTCGGGGGTGTGCGGGCAAAAAAGTGTCGTTGCAATTTGCACATCGTGCTCGGCGAGATCGACGATCAGCTCGGCTTGAAAATCTTCGAAATCGTCTTGCGTGAAGTAACCGCGCCCGATCCCGCTTTGGTTGGTCACAATCACGAGTTGGTAGCCAGCAGACGCAAGTTGGTGTAGCCCTTGTGCTGCGCCCGGCAAAAGCTTGTAGTCCTCGCGCTTGTAGGTGTAGCCGTGGTCTTCGACCAGCGTTCCGTCACGGTCGAGAAAAACGAAGCGGTTCATGGCACCCCTTTCGGTTGCTTACGGTTGCATGCCGCACCGGCATGGCCACCCATACTCTTTTCCGTGTTACAGTCCGCGAATGCGAATCGCATTCGCTTGCTCCATCGGATCGATGTCGTGCTGCACGACGCCCCCCAAGAGGCGCTGCTCCAATCACTGCGCTTGCCTGCGCCGCGCCTCGTGCACGCCGCAGGCAATCGCGCCGCACACATCCTCACGGACGGCCTTGGCCGCGACTTTAATGGCATTTTCGAGTGCACGTGCATTCGAGCGGCCGTGCGCCTTGATCACGATTTTCTCGAAGCCGAGGATCGGCGCGCCGCCGTAGCTTGAATAATCGACCAAGTTCGCAAGCCGTGCGATGCCACCGCGCAAGAGCCAGCGCCCGACGCGCCACGACGCCTTGCGTCGGAACACTTCTTCGCCGAGCGAAAGCACGACGTCGCCCATGCTTTCAAGAAGTTTCAGGGTTACGTTGCCAAGCACGCCGGGACACACAATTACGTCAACTACGCCGCGCGGCACGTCGCGGCCTTCGAGATTGCCGTGAAACTCGAAGCCCGGCGCTGCGGCGAGCAGGGCATACGCCTTGCGCAAAAGCTCGTCGCCCTTGTTCGGCTCTTCGCCGATGTTGAGCAAACCCACCGTCGGGCGCGACACTTTCGAGATGCGTGCTGCATACGCTGCACCCATCGTTGCGAAATCGAGCAAATCTTCGGGCGTGCAATTCAGGTTTGCACCGACGTCGAGCAGCAGCGCGAACGGATCGGGATTGTGCGGGCGAGGGCGCGTCGGATACACCGCCGCGAGTGCGGGCCGCTCGATCTGCGCGATGCGCGGAATCACGCGCGCCGCATGCATCAGCGTGCCTGCCGTGTTGCCTGCGGAAACCAGCGCCTCGGCGCGACCCTCGGCCACCGCCGCTGCTGCAAGCGCCACCGACGATTGCAAGCGGCGCGCCGCCTGCCAGGCCGTGTCGTTCATGTGCACTGCGTCGTCCGCATGCAAGATCTCGATCTGCGCCGCATTCGCAGACGTGCGCGCGAGCGCCGCCTCGATTTGCGCACGATCTCCGACGAGCAAAAGCTCGATCGCCGTCTGCCGCGAAATCTGCGCCGCCGCCTCGATCACCGCCGCCGGCGCCAAATCTCCGCCCATGCAATCGAGCGCGATCCTGCGTGTCGCCGGTGTGGAGGGCATCGGTTCTCTCCGTTCGAACAAATTGGGTTTGTCGCGCGAGTGGGCCTTTGCGCTGCGACCAACACTGCGCCAGTCGCGGGTCTCCCGATCTTATTCAACTTCGCCCGGAACGGAAACGAGAAACTTCCGACGGAAGCTTGCCGCTGATCCGGTCTCGTGCATTTGCGGAAAATGTCGGGTCTGGATCTTCCGGGTCTTTTGTGCGAGGGAGATCGTCGGCGTGACGAAAATCGCAAGACACCTACACCCGCACGTCCTTCTTCTTTGGCTTGAATTTCGTGCACGTTCCGTTTGCGTTTTCGAATCGACAGAATTCGAAGGGACGGGGGCCTGCTTGCGATGGGGTCTGGTAGAGCGAGACAAAGCCGTGCCTGCCCGAGACGGAATTCACGGCAGGGATGCGCGGCGCAGCGGTACACAAAACAATGTTGATCGAGGCGCGCGCGAGCCGCCTCTTGTGCCACGGGCGCGGATCTTGGCAGTGCACGCAGTTTTTGCAGATCACGGTTTCTTCCATCGAAGGGAGTGCGGGATTGTCGAAGTCGGGTTCGAAGCTCTGGCAACTCTCTGTGAAGTAGGCATTCATCTTCGCCTGGGTAGAGGGATCGTGCGTGAAGATGCCGAGCGATTCCTCGTAGGCGCGGCGCTTCTCGTAGATCTTCTCTCGGATGCTGAGCAGATTGTTCTTTGTGGCGGTGCTGTCGTCTTCGGGGCGATCTTGCATTTCGTCCATTTTTTCTCCTTGGTTTAGGATGGGCGCGCAAAGCGCATAAACCCGAACGCAATAGCGCTGCGAGCGCGAAGAAGCGCTGCTTTCGTGCTGCAGCAGAAATGAGTGGGAAAGATTCGAAGGATTGAAGAAGGAGAGTCAGGGCGGGGCTTGCTCGTGCGTTTGCCCTTACAATACTCGTGGTTCTGCGTTCGGAGTTTCTATTCTACCTATTTTTCTTGTTGGTGCATCTTCTTTTCGTGCATGGATGACATGGCGAGCAGCCGTCGTTGCCGCGATGTGCTGCTCGGGGGCAGCGCGTCTGGATACACGTGCGTGATCGCAGCACATCGTCGAAGGCGGCCTGTCCGGGCAGCGGATCGGCGATGGCGCAAATCGTTTTGAAGGAGATCGGATTGATTCCGCTTTCGAAATGCGAGTTGATTTCTATCGACGGAAAACACCGCTTTGATGCGCGAAAATATTCAAAAAAAAGAATGGATCCGAGGTTTCTGAAGCGTTGCGCGCTCCTTGCGAAGTCGTTTGCATTGCGGCGTCCAGCATAGAGGCGTAAGCCTTGGCGCGCTTCACTCCATCAGCGCTTGCAGCAGGGCGGGATCGTCTTGTGGAATGTCGTGAAACATCTCGGTGAGTGCAGAGCTTTGCGGGTCGCGTTGACGTTCTTGCGGGAAGAGCGCGATGCAGGCGGGCGGGTTTTCGACGCTTTTTCGTGTATATTGAGTGTTCGTTATGTGACACCAAAGTGCGTGTGCGAGATCGCGGCCCACGCGATGGCCGAGGTGGCTGATCG
>JADFDR010000160.1 GCA_018262735.1 Geobacter sp. | reverse complement strand
TCCAGAAGTTGCCGAAACGCTTCGCGCGGAAGTCGCAGACTCGAAATCGCGACGGTGGATTGCAGATGACCTTACGATTTCATTCCCAGAACCTTGAAGCGACGCAAAACGCAGCAAGCATGCTCGCTGCGCAGATCGAAGTGGATGCGGGGCCGTTCGTCATTGCGCTCGTCGGTGAACTTGGAGCAGGAAAGACGGCTTTCGTGCAGGGGCTCGGTTTGGGGCTTGGGTTAGCCCCCGAAAAAATTACGAGCCCGACCTTTGTGATTGCAAATGAATATCGGTTCCCCCACAACACCGGATCGCAACGCGCAGACCGTCTCGTGCACGTCGATTTTTATCGTGTTGCGAGTTCGCGCGACGTCGAGGCAATCGGATTCTGGGATTTTTTCGTGCCTGGCACACTGCTCGCCGTGGAATGGAGCAACCGCTTTCCCGAGGTTTTGCCACGCGATCACCTCGTCCTCGAACTCGAACGCGCCGCGCCGGAAAACGGAACGACGCTGCGTCGGTTCGCGGCGCGAGCGACGGGGCCGCAATCGGATCTGGTGCTTCGACGTTGGCGCGATAAGCTCTGCGCGCTGCACGGAATCGAGCATGTGAAGGATTGAGGCTCTGGCCTTGCGCAATCTCCGCAAATGCCTGCCAACGCAATGCAAGCAGGTGCAAACTTCATCCGCATTCGCTTGGTGACTGCGCTTGGAGAGCGGGCGACGTCGGTTTGCGGTTGCAACTCCCGGGTGGCGCAGCCTGCGATAGCGCGTCACCGTTTGCGGTCGCGCAGGGACGAGGAGATCGAATTCGGGCGTATGCACAACGCGCAGTGCAGCGACACCGAAGTGTGGAGACACAAAAATGAGTTTGATTGTACAAAAATTTGGAGGCACCAGCGTTGGCGACGTCGAGCGAATCCTGAATGTCGCGCGCCGTGTCGTGGCGACGAAGGAAGCGGGGCATCGCGTGGCGGTCGTGGTGTCCGCAATGGCGGGCGAGACGAATCACTTGGTCGATCTGGCGCGTGCCATCGGCGGAGACGCTCCCGATCCGCGTGAATACGATGCGCTGGTGTCGACGGGTGAGCAAAAGACGATCGCTCTTCTCAGCATGGCGATTCAGAAGCTTGGCCACAAAGCGCAAAGTTTTACGGGCGCACAGATGGGAATGCGTACGGATCGCTCCTATACACGAGCGCGGATCGAACGCATCGACGCGGAGCGTCTGCACACGGTGCTCAATCAAGGCATGATTGCGGTGCTTGCCGGTTTTCAAGGCGTGGACGACGAAGGCAATATTACGACGCTCGGACGCGGAGGTTCGGATACCTCGGCGGTGGCCGTGGCGGCAGCGCTTCAGGCGGACGTCTGTGAAATTTATACCGACGTCGATGGTGTGTATACCTGCGATCCGCGCGTGGTGCCGGCTGCACGCAAGGTACATCGTCTTTCGTACGACGAGATGCTCGAAATGGCGAGTCTGGGTGCCAAGGTGCTGCAGATTCGTTCGGTCAAGTTTGCAAAGCGCTACGGGGTTCCGATCCATGTGCGGTCTTCGTTTTCGGACGTCGAAGGAACCTGGGTGACGCGCGAGGAGGATGTGATGGAGCAATTGGTCGTTTCCGGTGTGACCTTCAATCGCAGTGAAGCGAAGATCAATATTCGTGGCGTAAAAGATGTGCCGGGCGTAGCGGCGGAATTGTTTACGCCGCTTTCCGATGCGGGTGTCGTCGTCGACATGATCATTCAGAATGTCGGACAGGATGGCACGACGGACATGACGTTCACGGTGCCCGAAAGCGATTTTGTACGCGCAATGACGCTTACGAAAGAAGTTGCGAACAAACTCGGCGCAGCGGAAGTGCTCGGGAACGACAGCATCGTCAAGGTGTCGGTCGTGGGGCTCGGCATGAAAGATCACGCAGGCGTTGCGGCGCGAATGTTCCGCTGCCTCGCTAAAGAAGGCATCAACTTGCAACTTATCTCGACGAGCGAAATCAAAATTTCCGTCGTCGTGGATGCGAAGTACTGTGAGCTTGCTGTGCGCGCGTTGCATGCCGAGTTTTGCGAAGACGGCGCGGCGGAGCCCTCCGTCGAAAATTAGCGTTGTGCATCCCCCCGATTTTCGCGTCCCGTGGAAAGAGCGGTTCGAATGCAGCGAATCTCCTCGGAGAGTGCGCGCGTTGCAGTGCTTGGGAGTCTCCTTTTGTTCGCAAGTGCACTGCCGCGTACGCCGGCGCTTGCTGTTTCGTGTGCGTGTCCGTACGAGATCGCGTCGAGCGCGACGCAGGCGTTCGGGGTGGGCATGCAACACCAAAAAGAGTTACGCACTTTGGAGTCCGTGACTTCTCCGCGCCTTGCATCTTCGCGAGCGCTGCCGGATCGAGCCTGGACTTTGCAGGCGGGCTGCCGTAACGCGTCGGCCACGGCTTTGCCTGCAAGCGAATCGTCTTTCGTGCAGACGCCTTCGCCGATTCGCGGCCCGGCACGACTTTTGTTCGGGCTCCCGATCGACTTGCGGCAAGCGGATGCAGAGACTCTGATGGTTTTGCCAGGGATTGGTGCGGTGCGAGCGCAGGCGATTCTTGCTCAGCGCGAGGCGGGCGGGCTGCGTTCGGTCTCGGATCTTTTGCGCATCAAAGGCATCGGTCCCAAAACCCTGCGTGGGATCGAGGCGCGAGTCGCTGTAGACTACGCTGATCCTTGTGCATGCAAGCAAGGCGGCTTGGTGCCAGTGCCAAGCCGCGGAGACGCGATGGTCCGACACTCAAGTGAGTCGGGCCAACCGTAGCATCCGAACGAGCTTGGCCGCCGCGAGGTGGCGTCTCGTTCGCACGCGAGCACGATGAAAAATCAAAAGCGAAAAGTAGAAAACCCGAAATGGGTGCAGAAACGCGCACCAAGAAAAAGGAGAAAGTTTTGCAGATCGCGAAGGCGCTCAGTTTGCAGCAAGTGCAAAACTTTCTGCTCGTTACGATTTGGCGATGGGATTGCAGTCGGCGTTCGTGGTCGACGTATTCGATCAAGCTCTTGCAGCTTTGCGTTGCGATCGTGCAAGGTTTTCAACGGAATCGACTTTTGCTTCGCGCAAGCGCGCTGACTTATGTGACGCTGCTCTCGCTCATTCCTTTGCTTGCGCTCGGCTTGCTCGTCGTGCACCTCATTGGTGTTCAAGAAGATTTGACGAGCATTCTCGTGGAATGGATCGCGGCGGGAAGCCCCGAGGCGATCGAGCCCATCAAGAAGATGATTCCTCAAGTCGATTTCGGAAAACTCGGATCGATCGGTGCGGGGATTTCCTTTGTCACGACACTCCTTGCTGTAGGGAACGTCGAGCTGACATTCAACGACATTTGGGGCGTGCGCAAAGCGCGGCCGATTGCGCGTCGCTTTGCCGATTATCTCGCGGTCGTCGTGATCGCACCGCTCACCCTCGGCCTTGCGATCTCCGTCGGAACGACAATCCAGTCTCATGAATTGACGCGCGGCATTCTCGAATACTCCTTGATGGAGTGGTTGTATTTGCATGGGCTCAAAATCGTACCGCTCGCGTTTTCCACCGTTGGCTTTGCTGGCTTGTATTGGTTTTTGCCGAATACGCAAGTGCGATTCCCTGCCGCTTTGCTGGGTGGTTTTGCAGCGGCGGTTCTCACGGTTTTGGCGAAGAACATCTACATCGATTTCAACTTTGGCGTCTTGCGTTACAACGCGGTGTATGGCGGGCTCGCGTTGTTGCCACTGCTTTTCGTGTGGATTTATGTGATTTGGTCGATCGTGTTGTTCGGAAGCCAGGTTGCCTATTCGTATCAAACACTCGGACGCTATCGCCTCGAAGTCGGTCATCCCGTTCTCGATGCGGCAGATCGTGAAGCCATTGGCCTTGCGGTGGCCGTTCAGCTCGCAGGTGCGTTTCGTGATGGTGCTGGCGCGTGGACGATGGAAGCACTCAGCGAAAGCTTGCACGTTTCGATTCGCGTCGTGCGTGAGGTGGTGCATGCTTTCGTCGACGAGGGAATCGTGAGCGTCTGCACGACGGAGCAAAGGGCTTCGGCCTATCAGCTCGGGCGTTCCGCAGAAGGAATTCGGGTCGCGCATTTGTTGCGTGCGCTTCGCGGTACGCGCGACGATTTTTCAAATC
>JADFDR010000015.1 GCA_018262735.1 Geobacter sp. | reverse complement strand
AGTGTGTCGACGGCACGGGCTGCGAGTCCCAGGGCTTCGACGTCGGGCAGCTCGGCGGCGTCGATTTGATCCAGGATGAAGCCGTCGATCAAATCGCGGTAATGGTTGGCGACGCCGCGGGCAGAAATTTCGATTCCTGCGGCTTGCAACATTTGCGCGGCAGGGCCTTTCACCGGCGCTCCACCGACGATCGGAGAAATTGCAACCTTGGGCGCGGAGCTTGCGCAGAGCGCGTCGCGTAACGCGGGAATGGCGAGAATGGGGCCGATCGAAACGAGCGGATTGCTCGGGCAAAACAAAATCACGGCCGCCTCTTCGAGCGCACGCAGTGCAGCTTCTGCAGGTTTTGCATTTTGGGCCGCGTGCAGATCGATGCGACGAATGTTTTTCGGGGAGCCTTCGCGCACCAGATATTCCTGGAAGTGCAAGATTCGCCCGTCATCGAGTTCGATCAAGCTTGGACAGGGATCGTCCGACATGGGCACGATTCGAGGCCGTAATTTCAAGTGACACCGTACAGTGTCGATTGCTTCCGAAAGCGTTTTGCCCTGACGCATTTCGAGGGTGCGATGCAGGCAGTAAGCAAAATCGCGATCGCCGAGGCGAAACCAAGTTTCGTGGCCGAGTGCTTCGAGCGTTTGCAGCAGCGTAAACGTGTCGTTTGCGATTCCGTAGCCGTATTTCGGTTCGATGCAACCGGAAAGTGTGTAGGTCACGATATCGATATCCGGAGCGACGTGGACACCGTAGAATTTTCGGTCGTCGCCGGTGTTGCCGAGAATCGTGATGGGCGCTTCGGGCACGGCGCGTACGAGCCCGCGCAAGAAGCGTGCGGCGCCGACGCCGCCGGCGAGTGCCACGATCGGGCCGGAGAAGTTCGATCGGGAAGCCAAGATCGTGCTTTCGGAATTCGTCGAGTTGCCAAACGCATTCATTGGAACGACCGCATACCCAAGTGCACCCAAGCGCGCGGCGTGCCGGCTTGGAGGGGAGAAAAGGGCATTACTTGGTGCCGTTGCGAGGCTGGCGCAGTCCGACGAGTTCGCGTTGTAGCTTGGGCAGGCGCCGCGCTGCGGCTTCGAATTGCGTCGGAGTCCCATCGTTATCGGTCGCGGTCAGCCAGTTTTTGATCGTTTCTTCGTCTTGCGCGATTTGCTGTTCGATCTCGGCGATGCGTGCGCGGTCCGCCGAAGAAATGACACGATTCGGTGTTGTTTGGGTCGAGGTGGATTCGTCCCCCGTGCCGAAGTCGTCGTCCGACGAGAGGCTGCCGTCGCTTTCGCCGAAATCGACGTTTCGTTCCGCAAACTCGCTTTCTCCGGCTCCCCCGGGCCTTGATTTTCCCGGAAGATTCTTGCGCGCATCGAGTGTCTCGGGTGCCGGCGACAGCGTGCTCACTTGCTTGCGCAAAGATCTGGGCACGCGGGAAAGATCGGTCGTGAAGTGCGCTACGCCATCGGTATCGACCCAGCGATAGATGGTCGGTGCCTCCGCAGAGGTGGGGGCGCCGACCGCGAGATTCGCGCTGCCAAGCGCGAGGAACATTGCGCAAACGAGCCAAAAAGAAGAGTGGATTTTCATGGGCTCGATTCTTCTTGAGGCTCGCGTTCCCGTCAAGGTGGATTTGCCTTGGGAGAAGTTGCGATGTGAAGAATCGTTCTCGGACGGTGCCGGCTCGTTCACGTTCCCTTCGATCGGCTCCTGAGCGGGCTGTGCAGGGGCTCAAATTTGCAGCGTTTTTTGGCCGCCGCAGGAAAGGCCGTTTGGCATAGCCTTTGCTCATCGCGCGTGCATGAACCGATTCTTTTCCTGCCTACCTAGTTTTGTGTTGTTTCTTTTTGGAGCGAGTGCTTTGCCGCTGCAGGCGCAGTCGGCACAGGTTGCGCAACTTGATCGCGCACTCACGGGAGAGCTGTCGCTTGCGCAACCCCGCTGGGAGCGAGTGGCGATTCCGGAGGCGGATGTGCGTGCGCTTGCCGTGTCGGGCACACAAATTCTTGTAGGTGGACCCAGCTTTGTGGCTGCATTCGCTTTGCCGGATAGCCGTGATCCTCGAAGGGTTTCGACACTTTGGAGTGTTCAGCGTGGTGAAGCGCGTGCGCTTTGCAGCGCGCGAGCAACCGCCGCTCTCGCGGCGACTTCCGACGGTCTGTATGCGGTGGCGCCGCAGGAGGGAAGTCGCGTTGCGCAAGTCGTGCAGGTCGATCTCGGAAGCCGTGTCGGCGAGATCGTGCGACTTGCCTGTGACGAGGGTGCTCTCGCAGTTGCGACGGAAACCGGCACTTATGTTTCGTTCGAGAATGGAGCATGGCGTTCGCTTCAGGGGCGACTGCGTTTCCAGGGGGCGGAGTCCGTGCAATGGCAGTCAAGCATCGGACAACATCAAAATGCGCTTGGTGCGCAGTGGAGTGCGCGACTTTGGATTCTTTCGCAAGGTGAGCTTTGGTGGAGTGCCGAGGTTGCGACGCACGAAATGTCCGAACCCGCTCGTGTTGAAAGTTTCGAGCGCTTTGCAAGTCGTACTCCCGTCGATTTGCTTGCCACCGACGAAGAGCTTTTCGTGCTTTGTACCGACGGCATTGCAGTGGCTCAAGGTCTTGGTCTTCCAGTAGAGAGCGCTCGCGAAAATGCCGTCGGTGCCGCGTCGCAGGATGCAAGCCGGATCTCTTCGAATGGGAATGTGAACGGGCAGTGGGAGGGCACTTGGGAGTGGGTAGGGCTTGCGCTTGCTCCCGGTGTTCGAGTGGAGCGTCTCTTTTTTGCGTCAGGCGTGTACTGGCTTGCTACGGATCAAGGCTTGTTTTGGGCGCACCATCCCACGCAGTCATGGCAACGTGCGGATGCGCCCCTTGGCTTCGAGCCAATCTACGATCTGAGTGCGGATGGAGATCGGGTCTGGGTCGCTGCGGCGAGTGGGGTTTGGCAAAGCGTTGCGCTTCGACCGGTCGCACGAGAACCCGCCGCGAAGTCACTCGATCTCGAGAGCGCTCAGAGTTCTGCACCGCAACGCAGTGCGGTGTGGACCACGAAAGACCCCGATTTTGCAGCACTGCGTATGGCGGCCCTTGCCTATTTGCGTCTTGAGCGCGAGCAGCTGGAGAATCTGAGTGAACGCATCGCAAAACGCAGTGTGTTACCTAAATTTGTGTTGAGCACAGGGCGTGGTGGCGGAACCGATTTTACACGCGACTACGATGAAACCTATTCGTCGGGCGCAACGCATCCCTTGCGTGATTGGGAAAGACGGCGCGCGAGTGATTGGGACGTCAATGCGTCGTTTAGTTGGGATTTTGGCGACACCGTTTATCACGATGAGATGATCGACGTTGCTGCCGACCGTCGAAAGGCGCTCGAATTTCGCGACAAAGTTCTCGACGAGCTCGCGCAGCTTTATTTCGAGCGACAACGCGTGTTGCTCGAACTTGCTGCGCTCGCCGATCCCGCAAGTGTGGAAGCCGTCCGACTGCAAATTCGCGCGCAAGAACTTGCGGCAGGCATCGACGCCTGGACCGGAGGTTGGTTCTCGCGAACGCATTGAAGCACCGATTCTCGCTCACCCCGTCTGCACGACATTCAAGAAGGAAGAAAAATGAAAAATCGAAGCGAGTTTGAAATTTTTTCTACAGAGCAATGCGATCGAGTCCGCACGGCGATGCAAGTTTGGCGACGACGTTGGTGTGCGAGCGTCGTGGGGAGTTTGGCGGTGCTGGTCATGCTCGGCATAGCGCAAGGTGCGAAAGCCACGTTGCTGATCTCCGAGGTGTTTTATGATGCCGTTGGATCGGACGATGGCCTTTCGTTCGTCGAAATTTTTGGCGATCCCGGACTGACGCTCAACGGTGTTCAGATCGTGGGTGTCAATGGTGCGGACGGTCGCGAGACGCATGTCTTGAATCTTGCGGGTGTCATTCCCGAAGATGGATTCTTTGTGCTTGCAGATCGTTTGACCGGCGGCAGCACGCTCGTTTCCAACGCAGATCTTATTTTGAATTTCGATCTGCAGAACGGTCCAGACTCCGTTTTGCTACGTCGCAATGGAGTGACACTCGATGCTGTCGGGTACGGATCCTTCTTGCCCGAAGACTTTTTTTCGGGTGAGGGCATGGCAGTGTCCGGCGCTGCTGCAGGTTCGAGCGTGGCGCGACACTTTGCGGATATGGATACGAACAACAATTTTGCAGACTTTGTGGCTGCGACGCCGACTCCGGGATGGGGCCCTGTTTCGGCGGTACCCGAGCCGGGCACGGCCAGCTTGTTTTGTCTTGGGCTTCTGGGGTTGCGAGTGTTCGGACGGAAGCGAAGCCCATTGCTCTAGCGCGTCGATTCTTTGCGTCGTCGAGTGGCGAAGATCGCACTCTTGGGGGCTCCGGCATTTCCCCTTGCCGGGGTCCCCATTCCCTTTGTGTGCATGTGTGTGCATGTGTTTTTCGAGCGGCACACGCCTCGGAGTTGTTGAAAAAGCCTAGGGGGTCGCGCAAACTGCCATACGATTTGATTTCAGGAAAATTCCCCCGCGTGACGATTGGGCATGAGAGAAAATTTTGAGCGTGAAGTCTGTTCCCGAGAGGGCGGACCGAAGAAAAGGCCGAGAGTCAAACGCGATCTTCGGTCGATACGACGCCATGTAGCGCTAGCGAAACGTAAGGGGTTCTGCTCACCATGAAGATGATCGGTGGTTTTAACACCAATATCCGCCATCGAGGCGTGCTCTTCCATGTTCAGACGGAAGACAGCGGACTCGCCAAGCCGCATGTGATCACGCACTTGTATCACGGCGGAAACATCATGCATTCGCAGAAGACGAGCTACGCCGAGCATGTTGGCTCTGGTGATGTTGCCGCTGTGGTCAAGAAATTGATGGAGGAGCAGCACAAGGCGAAGCTCAAGGCGCTACGCCGTGGTGAGTTCGACGAGATCATTCGCGAGCGGCTCGGCCCGGATGTTTTTGGCAACGAACCTGCAGCACCGCCCAAAGAAGGCGATTTCGAGGCCAAAGAAGATTCTCCTTCGGCGCCGCTTGCGCAGACTGCACTTGACGATGTGAACGAAACCAGTGCGCGCGTGACGGCTTCGACGACGGACAGCACGGAAGCGCGCAGTACACAAACGATCGTCACGCGGACGCCTCTCCCGCATCGTCCCACCGCGGGCGCATCGCGCGTTTTTGGTGAAGGCATCATCACCGAGAAGCCGCTTGATGAACTTGTGCTTGGCTATCTCGTCGAGAGCGCACGAAAGCGCAAAAAGTCCGATTCGTGACGCAGGCTTCACCCCTCCTGCAGCGTACGCGCCGGGAATCCATGATTCGGATGTACGGTGTTTCCATGTCGTATCTCGCGAGCACTTATGCGCTGCGCGATGTGTCGCTCGATGTTGGCAAAGGGGAATTTGTTTTTCTGACGGGTTCGAGCGGCGCGGGCAAGACGACGTTGCTCAAGCTGCTTTTTGCGGCGGAACGTTCGACGGAAGGGCAGATCATCATCCGAGGTCGCAACATTGCGCGTATGCGCGGTGCCGCGATTCCCGAGCTTCGTCGTCACGTCGGTGTGGTCTTCCAGGATTTCAAATTGCTCAATCGACGCACGGTGGAAGAAAATGTGTCCGTCGCGTTGCAAGTGCGTGGCGAAGCGCCGCGCATCGTACGCGCAAAAGCGTTTCAGATGTTGAAGCAAGTGGGTTTGCAGAATCGTCGGCATGATTATCCGTTGTCGCTTTCTGGTGGCGAGCAGCAGCGCGTGGCGATTGCGCGAGCACTCGTGAACGATCCCGAAATTCTTCTTTCCGACGAACCGACAGGAAATCTCGATCCCGATCTCACGCTCGAGATCATGGATCTTCTCGTGCAAGCGTCGACGCGCGGTACGACGGTGCTCGTCGCGACACACGAACACGGTTTGCTCAGTCGCTACGGCAAGCGCGTGATTCACTTGGAGCACGGCCGGATCGCGCGCGACGTTCCGGCTCACGATGTGAGCACATGATACGGCTTGGTTATCGACTTCAATATTTCGTGCAGACCGCTTGGCGCGGCTTGCGTTCGAGTTTGCTGACGAGTGGCGTGTCGGTGCTCACGATCGCTGTTGCTTTGGGTTTGATGGGCGGCTTCGGCTTGCTCGTTTTGAACATGCAAGGCTTACTCGATCGTTTCGGCGAAGATCTGCAAGTCAGTGTCTATCTCGAAGCGGATCTCTCGAAAGAGCGCACGCAAGAGTTGGACGCGACACTAAAAAGCGTCGAAGGCGTGCGGCATGTGGAATACATTTCGCCCGAGCAAGCTCTCCAGCATTTTCTGTCGGTTGCGGGAACGCATGCAGGATTGATCGAAGGCCTCGATCACAATCCGTTGCCCGCTTCGTTCGTGCTCACGCTCGCACCCGAAAAGCGCACGAAGCAAGATATGGCGATCGTCGTGGAGTCGCTGCAAGGATTGCCAGGCATCGAAGACCTGGTATACGGCGCGGACTGGATCGAAGGCTACACACGCGCGATCGGTTTCGTACGCTGGCTTGCTGCCGGGCTTGGAGGCGTGCTCGTGTTTGCGACGGTGATGATCGTGGCCAATACGATTCGCCTTGCCGTCTATGCACGTCGCGACGAAATTGAAATTTTGTCGTTGGTCGGTGCGAGTCGCATTTTTGTGTCCGTTCCCTTTTTGCTCGAAGGGATGCTGCAAGGACTGCTCGGGGGACTGCTTGCGCTCGCCATGCTGTATGCGGCATTTCGACTGGCGCTGCCCGAGATCGCACACGGTTTGCAACTTTTGGTAGGGCTTGCAGCGCCGAGCTTTTTGAGTTCTGGCGACATGCTGCTGCTCGTCGCTTGCGGCGCGGGTTTAGGTTGCTTCGGCTCCTTGCTGGCCTTGATCGGAGGCTATCGCCATTGATGGCGCGCAGCTTTTTTACGACGGCAACTTGGCTCGCGCTGGTGTTCTTTGGTCTCGGGCTGAGTGCGAGTGCGGCACTTGCCCAAGCGCAATCGGATACGGCAGGTGTTGCTGTGGAACAGCCCGTCGCGGCCGAGGCCGGGGATGGTGTTGCGCCGGAGTCTGCAAGTTCGACGGCGCGCTTGCGGGAAGCGATCGATGCGAGTCGTGCACGCATTCGGGGCTTTGAAACGGAAGAGAAAAGTTTTTTCGATATGCTCGAAGAGCTCGACCGCAGCGCCGAGACACTCAAAAAAGAAGTGCGAGTAGCACAAAAACGTGTCACCGAAGCGCGTGCCACCGTGGCGAACGTTTCCAAAAAGCGCAAGGAACTCGAAGCCAAGCAAGCGCAGACCAAGCGCGTCATGGCCAAGCGCATCGTGGCGCTTTACAAAGCAGGCGACGTCGGTCCAGTGCGTATTTTGTTTTCTTCGCACAGCTTGCAGGATCTTCTTTCCGTCGGACACGTCGTGGCGGCATTGCTCAAGATGGATCGCGAACTGCTGGTGCGCTTCCAGGACGAGAGCCGTCGTCTCGATCATATTCACGAAGAGTTGGCAGCGGCCGCCGAAGCCGAGCGTGCTGCGGCGCGTGTGTTCGATACGCAGATGGCGCAGTTCGAACGCGAAAAGAGCGCGCGGCGCGCGGCCATTGCGATGTTGCGCAGCAACCGTGTTCGCGAGCGAGGTATGCTACGCGAACTCGAAGCCTCGGAGCGTGCGCTTGAAGAGACTTTGCAAGAAATGGGCACAGCAGGTGAAGGCAGCAAGAAGTCGCGTCTCTGGCCATTTCGCAAAACCGAAAGTTCACTTGCGCCGGATTTCAAGAGCCGCAAAGGCAAGCTGATGCCGCCGGTACGAGCGAGCGTCGTGAGTTCTTTTGGGAAAGTCGTGGACACGGAGTTTAAAACTGCGACGGTGCGTCACGGCATTGAGTACGGTGCGGCGCTTGGCGACGAAGTGCACGCCGTGGCGAGTGGTACGGTGCGCTACGCCGGTTGGTTTCGCGGTTACGGCAAAATGGTCATTCTCGATCATGGTGAAAAATTTTTTACGCTCTATGGCCATCTCGAAGACGTGCATGTGAAAGTCGGTGACGTCGCGATGGAAGGGGTTGTGCTCGCAACGGTTGGCGAAACGGGTTCTCTCGAGGGTCCGCGCCTTTATTTTGAAGTGCGTGAGGGCGGGACGCCGCGCGATCCGCTGGATTGGCTTGCGAAGGCAAAGTAACGCCCAATGCAGCGCGATCGTGTCGAGGCCTACTCTTGATAGTGTTATGGGAAGTGTGACGCAGATCAGGGTGTCGTGATGCGAGTGCGCTCTTGTGCGGGAGCGATGGGAAAGCAGGAGGAGAAAAAACGAATGAAGCGCTTTCGAACTTCGTGGATTTTGACGTTTTTGTTTGGGGTTCTCGCTTCGTCCGTGGTGTTGTCAACACCCATTGGTGTCGGCGCGCTTGCTGCCACCGCTTACGAAGAATTGGATCTTTTTACGAGCGTGCTCTCGTTGATCCGCAAGAGTTATGTGGAATCGATCGACGATCGTACCTTGGTTCGCGGTGCTATACGCGGAATGTTGTCGGAGCTCGACCCGCATTCCTCGTATCTTGATCCGGAAGAATTTCGCGAGATGCAAATCGATACGCGCGGCGAATTTGCGGGAATCGGCATCGAAATTGTGAAGGGAGAGTTGGGATTCATCGAAGTCATCGCGCCGATCGAGGGGACGCCGGCATTTCGTGCGGGGATCCAGGCCAAGGATCAGATCGCGGAGATTTGCCCGACGCTGCGACCGGAAGGTTGGAACGCAGATTGCCGTAGTACGAAGGAGATGAGTCTCGATGAGGCCGTGCGCTATATGCGTGGGCGCAAAGGGACGAAGCTCACGCTGCAAATTTTGCGTGCCGATTGGAAGATGCCCCATCCTTATGTGATCGTGCGCGACATCGTGAAGGTGGAATCGGTGTCGGGGAAGTTGCTCGAACCGGGATACGCATATTTGCGTATACGACAGTTTCAAGAGCGTACGGACAAGGATTTGCGCAATATCCTCGAAGCCTTGCGCCGCGGAGCGCAACGTGGTGCGGCCGTGGAGTTACGCGGTTTGGTGTTGGACTTGCGAGACAATCCGGGTGGTTTGCTCGAGCAGGCGGTGGCCGTCGCAGATCTTTGGCTCGATTCGGGCGTGATCGTGCAAACGCGTGGTCGCCTCGAAAGCCAAACGCAGATTTTTTCTGCGCGCCCCGAAGCGACGGAGCCGCATTATCCGTTGGTGGTGCTCGTCAACGAGGGCAGTGCAAGCGCATCGGAAATCGTTGCCGGGGCACTGCAGGATCAACATCGCGCGCTGATTCTGGGAACGCCGACGTTTGGCAAAGGTTCCGTGCAGACGATTTATCCGTTGGGGGACGGATCCGGTTTGCGCTTGACCACGGCGCTTTATTACACGCCGTCCGATCGGTCGATCCAAGAAGTCGGTATCGCGCCCGATATTTTGGTTGTGCTGTCCGAAACGGCGCCGAACAGCGACGGTGCGGCACCCGACGCAGTGGCAGCCACGCCGGACGCAAGCCAGCGCGAGAAATTACGCGAAAAAGATTTGGAAAGACATTTTTCGAATCAAGATCCGGGCGCAAACGCCGCCTCGCCTCAAGGCGCAGGGAGTTCCATCGAGGGTGATGCTCAACTCGCGCGCGCACTCGAAGTTTTGAAGAGCTGGACGTATTTCGAGCGCCTCAAGTTGCAATCGCAAGCTACGGCGCAGTGAGGGAGCCCGGATCCATTTCTGTCTGTGCGGCGCCGTGTTCGAGTGCGTCACGATTCTTGCGCGCGATGTGCGCCTTTTCGATCTGCAGCGGTGGTGATCGGGAAGATGCCGTTTTTTGCGAGCGAGAGTTCTCGGGAGGGTAGGTTTTCGGGGTTTACGGCGGTGGGAAAACAACGCATGCTGAAACGATGCTTGCTCCTATTGCGGATTCTCGGAAACAGATTTTTTTACTCGCGGAAACTTCGGCGTTTTGTCGCAATCTTGAAGAACAGTTTTCTTGCCGTCGTTATCGATTCGACTGGATGCAGTCGTGGCTCGAGACGTTGCAGCATTGGCAATTCGAAGGCTGTAGCTATCGCATCGGCATTGTCGATCTTGATTTGATTTCCACCGTCGAGGATGCAGCGATCGACGCACTGCGCGTGACTGCGCCGCGCCGTGATTTGCCTATTTTTGTGCTGAAAGACCATCGTCCGACTCCTCACGAGATGTTGCGCTACATGAGCGAGGGAATTGTCGGTGCCATTTTGCGCGATGCGCCACTTGAAGAAACCTTGTATCGCATCGAGGCTTATCTTGCGTCGCGTGGGCCGAATCATTTTGTGCGGCCGCCGCGAGTCGAGTTTCAAGGCACAGTGCGCGTCACTTCCCTCGCAAAACCTGGAATTCCGGTGGAGATCAGTCTGGGTTGCGATCTTTCGCGAACTGGAATTTTGGTCGACACCTGGCATTCGCCCGAAATGGGTGAGCATGTGCGGCTGGAGTTCGAAGTGCCCGAAGTGCGCGAGTCGATTCAGTGTATGGGCGAAGTGCGTCGCGTCGTGCGGGGCGATACGGGGCCGGCAGCGATGGGCATTGCCTTCGTCGATCTTGCGGATTCCGACGAGAGGATGCTCACGCAACATGTGCTCAATAGCCTGCGCACTACTTCCTGCGGCGTTGAAGAGCACTCGCTCTAAGCCGTTTTGGATCCATCCTGCTTCATGAATCGGTTGCCTTTTGATCGACGGAAAGCATGAACTGCGGTTTGCGAAGAGGCTCAAAAAAAGGCATGGATGCGAGGTCTTCGAAAGCGCTTCGTATCAAGATCGGATTTGCTCCACGAGGTGGATCTTGGCGCGACACTTGAAAGTGTCTGACGACACGCTTGCGTCGTCAAGGCTTGCATTGCGAAGGCGTTGCGAAGGATGGGAAGCGGCATGGGGAAGACATTGGAATTATCGAATGCCGAAACGCGACCCTACCGCGTGCACGAGCTCGTTGCGAATTTGAAAAATCTTTTGAACGCGCGCGTCGGACGCGTTTGGGTGAGTGGCGAAATCGGCAGTTTGCGCGAGGTGAGAGGGCATCGTTATTTCGTGCTCAAAGATGCCGACGCACAATTGCGTGCGGTGCTGTTCCGCTATGCAGCAAGCCACCTTCCGTTTGAACCCGAAGATGGGCAGGAAGTGCTCGTGTACGGCGAGGTGACGCTGTACGAGGCACGCGGCGATTTGCAAATCATCGTGCAAAAGATCGAGCCGCTCGGGCGCGGAGCTCTGCTGCTGGCGATCGAACAGCTGCGCGCACGTCTTGAAAAGGAAGGGTTGTTCGACGCGTCACGCAAACGTGTGTTGCCTAAGTTTCCGCGTCGCATCGGAATCGTGACTTCTCCGACGGGCGCTGCTTTGCACGACGTGCTGCAGGTTTCGCGACGACGCTTTCCGAGTGCTACGTGGCGTCTGGTGCCGACGCGTGTGCAAGGCGACGGTGCCGAAATCGAGATTGCGAAAGCGTTGCACGATCTTTACGAATGGCACAAAGAGCACGAGCCGCTTGATGTGATCCTGCTCGTGCGCGGTGGCGGCTCGTTCGAGGATCTCTATCCCTTTAGCACCGAGCGCGTGGCGCGTGCCGTGTCTGCTTCGCCCGTACCCGTCGTGACGGGCATCGGGCACGAGATCGACGTGAGCATTGCCGATCTCGTCGCCGACCAGCGCGCTCCTACACCTTCGGCCGCTGCAGAACTTGCGCTCCCGGATTGCGAAAATCTTCTTGCGCGTGCGAACCAAGGCAAAGATCGATTGCTCTGGGCGATGACGTCGCGGATGCGCCGTCTCCGTGCCGAGCTTGCGCGTCATCAAGACATGTTGCGCACGCTTTCGCCGACGACCCGTTTGCGCACTCAGCGCGCGCAGCTCGAAGCTGCTTTGCGAGCGCTTGTTCGTGGCGTGTCGGAACGGCATCGCATGGCCGAGCAGCGCCTTGCGCAAAATCGTCTCGCGCTGCGCACGCTTTCGCCGACGACCCGTTTGCGCACGGAACGCGAACGCTTGAGTGCGGCTTGTCGCGGACTTGAATGGCGGACGTTGTCGGCGCTCGCGGAACGGCAAGCACGCCTTCGTCAGGGGGCTGCGCAGCTCAATGCACTTTCTCCGCTTGCGGTTCTTTCCCGAGGGTACGCAATCGTGCGCTGTCCGAGAAACGACGCAGTGATTGCGGATGTGCGTAGGGTTGCGGCGGGCGAGGCGCTGCGGATTCGCGTGTCGAACGGCGAGATCGATGCCACGGTTTTGGGTGTGCGCCCCGTTTTGTCCGACTCGGAAACTCCTTGATCTTCCATCGGTTTTGAGTGAACGCGGTTTGACGCGCGCCGCCCACCTAGTTAGGATCGCCTCCTCCATGACGGACCCCATTCAGCAACGCAAAAAAAATCCCAAATCTTCCAAAGCGACCGCCGCGCTCAATGCGGGAGGCGTGGAAGTTCCCTTCGAAGAGTCGATCGGACGCTTGGAAAAAATTGTCAATCAGCTCGAGCAGGGGAATTTGAGCCTGGAAGACACCTTGCGTGAGTTTGAAGCTGGGGTTGCTGCGGCCAAGAATTGCGCAAAGCAACTCGCTGCGGCGGACGAGCGTATTCAAGTGCTGACACGCGAAGGTGGCGAACTCGTAGCGCGCGCGATGGAAGCAGAGGATGATGCGGGTCTTCCTTCCGACGATGATTTCCCGTTCTGAGAAAATCTTTGCGCACTTGGTCTGCGCATTCGAGAAAGTCGAGGCAAACGAATGAATCTTGCAACACAAAACGGTGTGGCGACATTCGATTTGCATGCGTATCTCGAAGCGCGCACGAAGCAAGTGAATGGTTTTTTCGAGCAATGGATGGCCTCACGTAGCGAGGGTGTGCTTGCGCAGGCGATCCGACACTTGTTGCTTCCGGGGGGCAAGCGATTTCGACCGGTGCTCGCGATCGCCGCCGCCGAGGCCGTCGGTGGGCGCGCTGAGCAAGCACTTCCGATCGCTGCCGCCGTGGAATTGATCCACACCTATTCGCTGATTCACGATGATCTTCCGTGCATGGATGATGACGACGAGCGGCGCGGTCAGCCGACGGTGCATGTCGCATACGGCGAGGCGATTGCGGTGCTCGCGGGAGATGCGTTGCAGGCGATGGCCTTTGAGGTGTTGACGCGACGACACGAAGATGTGTCGATCGAAGCGTTGCTTGCGACGGCGCACGATCTGGCGCGCGCGGCGGGCGATTTGAATCTGGTCGGCGGCCAAGCCGATGACATTTTGTTTGGCGCGGACGACGTCGATGCTGCGCGCCTCGAGTCGGTGCATCGGCGCAAGACGGCGGCGTTGATTGCGGTGGCGATCGTCGGGGGCGCTCGACTCGCGGGTGCCGACGTGCTTACGCTCCAACGCTTGCAGCGTTTTGGCGAGTGCATGGGGCTAGCGTTTCAGATCGCCGATGACCTGCTCGATGAAACCAGCGAAGAAGTCTGCTCGTCGGTGCGTGTGCTCGGCGTGGCGGCGGCGCGGGCGCGTTGCGAAGAGTTGCTCGCGCAAGCGTTCGATGAAATCGCAGAGTTGGGTGAGTGTGGTGCGGCGCTGCGTGCGCTGGCGGAATTTGCGGTGCGGAGGGAGCGATGAGCAAGGCACGCTGGCTCGATCAAATTCATACTCCGCAAGAGTTACGCGAAAAAGTGTCGCGCGCCGAGTTGCAACAAGTCGTTGATGAAGTGCGCGCAGAAATTCTTGCACAAGTTTCTGCCGTCGGTGGACACTTGTCGTCGAGTCTTGGCAGTGTCGAGTTGATTACGGCAATCCATTACGTTTTCGACACGCCGCGTGATCGTTTGGTGCTCGATGTGGGCCACCAAGGTTATGCACACAAAATGCTTACAGGACGCCGCGACCGCTTCGCGAAGATGGGCGAGATTGGCGGAATGTCGAAATTCTTGAATCGTCAAGAATCCGAGTACGATCACTTTGGTTCGGGGCACGCGGGCAATTCGATTTCGGCGTGTGTCGGTATTGCGCGTGCACTGCAACATCAAGGGCGCGATGGGTGTGCGATTGCACTGATCGGCGACGGTGCGATGACGGCGGGCATGGCTTTCGAGGCGCTCAACCATGCGGGCGATCTCAAACAAAAAAATCTGGTCGTGATTTTGAACGACAACGAGATGTCGATCTCGCCAAACGTCGGTGCCCTCAATTCCTACTTGTCGCGCAAGTTCTCGGCTCCGACGGTGCGAAGAGCAAAAAGCTGGGCCAAAGATTTTTTGCGCAACTTTCCGGGCGATCTCACTCACTGGGCGCACAAGATCGAGGAGTCCATCAAAGTTTTGTTGACGCCTGGGATGCTCTTTGAGGCTTTCAACTTTCGCTATGTCGGCCCTGTCGAAGGCAATCAAGTCGATGTTCTGCTCGAAACCTTCGACAACGTGAAACAGATGCTGGCGAACGGTGAAGGTCCGATCTTGGTGCATGCAGTGACACAAAAAGGTTACGGCTATGCACCGGCGCAGCTCGATCCGTTGAAGTATCACGGTGTGACCAAGTTCGATGTTTGCTCGGGTGAGTTTGCGCCTTCGAAGAAGGGGCCGCCGTCCTACACCAAAGTGTTTTCGGACGCGCTGCTTCGGCTTGCCGAAAAAGACGAACGCATTGTGGCGATCACGGCGGCGATGGGGCCGGGCACGGGCCTCGATCGCTTCCAGGAACGCTTTCCGGAGCGCTACTACGATGTCGGTATCGCGGAGCAACATGCGGTGACGTTTGCGGCGGGCCTTGCCTCCGAAGGTATGAAACCCGTGGCGGCGATTTACTCGACGTTCTTGCAGCGCGCTTACGATCAGATGATTCACGACGTTTGCCTGCAAAATCTCGACGTCACCTTCGCGATCGATCGCGCGGGTCTCGTTGGAAATGACGGCGCCACGCATCAAGGACAATACGATCTTTCGTATTTGCGCAGCTTGCCGAATCTGATCGTCATGGCTCCCAAGGACGGCAACGAACTGCAACACATGCTTGCGACAGCGATCGCCTATCCGGGTCCGGCGGCCGTGCGCTATCCGCGCGGCTCGGGGTTCGATGCGCCGTTTGATTCGACGATCAAGACGTTGCCGATCGGAGAAGCCGAGCTTTTGCGCGATGGCGAAGATGCGGTGATCGTCGCGATCGGTAGCCTCGTGCATCCGGCGCTCGAAGCTGCGGCAAGCCTTGCGGCCGACGGTCTTTCGGTGGCGGTGCTCAATGCGCGCTTCGCCAAGCCGCTCGATCGCGAGCGAATCTTGGCGCTTGCACGGCGCACGGGTTGCGTCGTCACCGTCGAAGAGAACAGTCGACGGGGTGGTTTTGGCAGCGCGGTGCTCGAAGCGCTTGCGGAAGCGCAGGTGGTGGCGCAAGCGCGAATCTTGGCGTTGCCCGATCGCGTGATCGACCACGGCAACACCGAGAAGATACTTTCGAGTTTCGATCTCGACGTCGAAGGCATTGCGCAAGCCGTGCGCGAGCTCGCGGGTGCAAAGCGCGCTCCTTCCGCAGATGACACAAAAAAGTGACGGACTGAAATCTGAAGCCCCAAAAACCGCGTCTTGATGAATTGCTGGTGCAAAAAGGCTTGGCCGAAACGTGCTCGCGTGCGCAAGCGCTGATTTTGGCAGGGCGCGTCTTGGTCGAGGATCAGCCGGTGACGAAGGCTGGCACGCGCGTCGCCGAAGCGGCAAGCCTGCGTGTGCGCGGCGATCAACACCGTTATGTGTCGCGCGGCGGCGACAAGCTCGAAGGTGCACTCGAAGATCTCGCGATCGATCCGCGCGACGTCGTCGCGCTCGATGTCGGTGCTTCGACGGGCGGCTTTACGGATTGCCTTTTGCAGCATGGCGCAAGGCGCGTGATTGCCGTCGACGTCGGCACGAATCAGCTCGCGCTTTCGTTGCGCAGTGATCCGCGCGTGCGCGTGCTCGAGCAAACGCATGCGCGTAGCCTCGATCCGAAAGATTTTCCTGAAGCGATTGCGCTCGTGACCGTCGACGTTTCGTTTATTTCCGTGCGCGTGCTCTTGCCGGCACTGGCCGCGGTGGCGCCGCACGCGGACTTGTTGATCCTGGTGAAGCCGCAGTTTGAAGTCGGCCGCGAGCAAGTCGGCAAAGGGGGCGTGGTGCGTGACGATGCCTTGCGCGACGATGCCTTGCGCGAAGTGAGTGCGGCGGCGCAGGCGCTAGGGTACACCGAAATAGGTCATGCCGATTCGCGTCTCGCAGGGCCCAAAGGCAATCGCGAAATTTTTTTGCATTTGCGGCAAAAGGCGCACGAGGCACAGACTTGCGCGTGAGTGGACGACGGCGTGGATTTTAGTCGTGCGGGTATGCCCAAGTTTTCCTCCGATCCAGGGTTCCCTGTGGATCGGCGCGTGCTCGGTGCGTGCGAGTGTCGTGTGCTGCAGCGGCGCGCGGCAAGACGATGTGTGACTACGAGAGCGCGCTGACAGCGACGGGCGAGTTGCAGTACGCTTCGCGCGCGTCCATGGTGTGTCGCCAAGCAGACATTGTGCAAAGTGGATGAAGCAACGGAAATGCGGGAGTTCTATTTTGGCGATTGAGTTTCCAATTTATCTCGACAATCACGCGACGACGCGCACCGATCCGCGCGTGTTGGCGGCGATGGAGCCGTATTTCACGCAGGATTACGGCAACGCTTCGAGTGGCAGTCACGTCTTTGGTTGGCGCGCGGAAGAGGCGCTGCAGCTTGCGCGCGAGCGTCTCGCGCAAGCGATCGGTGCCGAAGATGCGCGAGAAATTCTTTTTACGAGCGGTGCGACGGAAAGCAATAACACAGTTTTGTTTGGTGCGGTCGCAGCGTCGGAGAAAAAGACGCCTCACCTGATCACGGTCGCCACCGAGCATCGCTCGGTGCTTGATCCATGCCGTGTTTTGCAAGAGCGCGGCGCGCGCGTGACCGTGCTGCCGGTCGACGCGGGCGGACTCGTCGATCCCGAGGCGATCGCGTGCGCGATCGAGCCCGACACGATTCTGGTGTCGGTGATGCTCGCGAACAACGAGATCGGCGTTTTGCAACCTGTCGAAAAAATCGGCGCGATCTGCCGCGAGGCCGGCATCTTGTTTCACACGGATGCCGCGCAAGCGCTCGGCAAGACACAAATGAGTGTCGAGCGAATGCAGGCAGACTTCGTTTCCCTTTCGGCTCACAAGTGTTACGGCCCCAAAGGCATCGGCGCGTTGTATCTGCGCAACGTCGTGCGCCGCAAGTTGCAGCCGCTTCTTTACGGCGGTGGCCAAGAGCGCGGCCTGCGTTCGGGCACCGTTGCGGTGCCGCTCGCCGTCGGCTTTGCGCGTGCCGTCGAACTTTGCGCGCAAGCCATGCCCGGCGAAGGCCGCAAAATCTGGGAGTTGCGCGAGCGACTTTGGCAGCGCTTGCAGGCGTCGCTCGACGGAATTTCACTCAACGGTCATGCGCTGCGTCGACTTCCTGGAAATCTCAACGTGGCTTTCGAGGGCGTCGACGGCGCAGCGCTTCTCGCCGCGTTCTCGAAAGTCGCGCTTTCGTCGGGTTCCGCGTGTCACTCGAGCGCGACCGAGCCAAGCCACGTTTTGCTCGCGCTCGGGCTCGCGCCCGCGCTCGCCAAAGCGAGTCTGCGTTTCGGGATCGGCCGCTTCAACACCGACGAAGAAATCGACTGGGTCGCCGACCACGTCATCGAAGTCGTGCGCACCCTCCGCGCCAAACGCCAGGGTGCGAGCAGCGCGAAAGTCTAGGGAGCCTCGGATCCATCCCGTCGTCTGAGCACTTTTGCAAACCAGGTCTGATGTTTTCCGTCGGTAAAAACCAACTCGCATTCCGAAAGCAGAACGAATCAGAGACTCCTTTGTTATGACGCGACACATATATGAGTTATGCGATCCGTGAAGGCAGGAATTCGCAAGCAGTGATCCGGATCGGCCGTGCAGGGTTCGGGTCGCCAAAGTGTGCAGCGTTGCGGTGTGCTGCTCCGCTCTCGTCGAAGGGGCTTGCGCAGCGGTTCGCCGGGTGCCGACTCGACATTTGTCTTCCTCCCGCTACCCTCGGCGCGCTCGTTTTGCGAGAGGCGGCGAGCTGCTTGTTTCCGTGTTTTGCGAGATCGCGTGGCGCGCACGAACGGCAAAGAATCCGATTTGAAATCATTTGAAATCCGCGGCAATCGTTTGAACGAGTTTGATTGTTTTGAACCGACGCGGTCGGAAAGGGTGCACCCATGGCGGAGCAAAAGAGCACGAACATTACTTGGCAGGAGCGGGTGGTCGACCGGGCGGCGCGCGAGGCGCATCTCAAGCAGCGCGGTGTCACGATTTGGCTGACGGGCCTCTCGGGTTCGGGTAAATCGACGGTGGCGGTGGCGGTTGAAAAGATGCTCATGGACCAAGGTCGTCTTGCTTACGTGCTCGACGGCGACAACATTCGCCACGGTCTCAACAGCAATCTCGGTTTTTCGCCCGAAGATCGCACCGAGAACATTCGCCGCATCGGCGAAGTCGCAAAGCTTTTTACCGACGCGGGCGTGATCGTGCTGACCTCGTTCATTTCGCCGTATCGTGCTGATCGCGATGCCGTGCGTGCGAAGATGCAAGCGGGCGATTTTGTCGAAGTTTATGTGAGTGCCGATGTGCCGACGTGTGAAAGCCGCGACGTGAAGGGGCTTTATGCGAAGGCGCGTGCCGGTCAGATTCCCGAGTTCACGGGAATTTCCGCACCTTATGAAGCGCCGGAAAAGCCGGAACTCGTACTCGATACGGCGAACCAAACCGTGGAAGAGTCGGCGGGAAAATTGATCCAGTATTTGCGCGACAAAGGATATATTCTCGCCAAGTAAGGCGACCGCCTGGGGGGTGCGTCACTTCTTGTTTCGAGCTGCGCGCGCGAGGCGTTACGCAAACGTTTTCTCAGACGGCTGCGCAACGAGCTGCGCAACGAGTTTGGGACGCGCGTCGTGCAAGTACGAGTTTGTCGCAGCGTGTGCAGCCGTCCTGCATCGCTACGCGATTTTGTGTAGTAACGCGCGACTTGATCGCGTGGCGTGAAGTCGGGAAGCGACAGCGGCGCAGCAGATGAGGCGCTTGGCGTTCGCAGAGGTCGCCTTCTGTATCGGCGCGCAGCGTGGACGTTCAGAAGTTGGCGGGGGCATGACGAAGCACTCTCGGCGCAAGCGAGATCTTTTTCGATTCCACATTTTTGTGTTGATCGCTGCGCTGCTTTGGGGAGGCGGAGGCTGCGCGAGTCGCGGAGCGTTTTCGAGTGCCGCTTCCCCCGATTTGCTCATTCGCCCCGAGGCTCCGGCGGAATACGACTTTCTCGTCGGACAAGACTTCGAACAACAAGGCAATCTCGAAGCTGCACTTGCAGCGTATCGGCGTGCCGTCGCGAAAGATCCCGATGCCGCTGTTTTGCATTTGCGGCTTTCTCAAGCCGCGGTGCGCTTGGTGGATCAGTTTGATCTTGCGCTTGAACATGCTCTGATCGCACAGCGCCTTGATCCCGTCGATGCACCAACGCGCGTGTATCTCGGTTCCTTGTACCGTTTGCGTGGCAATCTTGACGAGGCCGAAAAATATCTGCAACGGGAAGACAAGACACCAATTAGTGTCGATGCCGGGCTCTTGCTCAGCCAAATGTATCTTGAAGCCAAGCGTCCGCGCGATGCAATGGCGACGGGGAAGTGGGTGATTGCGCAGGCCCCCGAGCAGGTTCCGGGGTATTTTGCGATTTCGGCGGCCTACGTACAGCTCGACGAGCCGCAAAAAGCCGAGCAGGCGCTACGCGACGCTTTGCGCGCGACGAACGGCGACATGGCCGTCTATCAACAGCTACTTCAATTGCGTCGTACGCAAGGCGGCGTCGAAGCGCAGATCGGAGTGTATCGGGAGATTCTTTCGATCGATCCTCGACGCTACGATACGTTACGCGATCTTGTGTCGGCCTACTTGAGCCTCGATCGAAAAAAAGAAGCGCGTGGCGTGTTGCGAGAAATCGAAAAGTTTTATCCCGACGATATTCGATCGATCGCAGCGCTCGCGGTACTCGAATACGAGCTTCGTGACTTCGCGGCGGCAGCCGGACACTTCGAGCGCATTTTGTCGACGGAACCAAGCCAGTACGACTTTGTGTATTTCCTCGGTCTTTGTCGAATGGATCTCGGAGAGATGGACGTCGCCGAGCGGCTTTTTGAAGACATTCCGCCCAATCACGAGCGCTTTGCCGATGCACGGATTCAGCTCGCGGCGATTTTCGAGAAGCGGAACAACCCGGAACGCGCGCTCGAAAATCTGCTTGCGGCGCGTGGGCAGCGCCCTTCGCGTTCGCTCGAGTATTACACGGCAACGCTGATGACACGGCTTGGCGACTACGACGATGCCTTGCGCGTACTTGAGCCGTTGCTCAAGGAAACTCCGGATGACACAGAATTGTTATATCAACTTGGCTTGGTGCACGGTGAGGCAAAGCAGTTTGAGCAGATGGTCGATGCAATGCAGCGAGTGATTGCGCAAGATCCAAATCATTGGGGTGCACTCAATTATCTTGGTTATTCCTGGGTGGATCGTGGCGAAAATCTGGATCAGGCTGAAACTTTTTTGCGTCGCGCCGTCGAGTTGCGTCCGCAAGATGGTTTCATTCTGGATAGCCTTGGTTGGGCGTACTACATGCAGGCGCAGCCGCTCTTTGCGCAAGGACAGGCGTCCGCAGCGCAGACGCTCGTGCGGCGCGCCATCGCGAACTTGAAGCGCGCCAATGCATTGTCGGGTGGCGATCCGGTGATTTTCGAACACCTTGGCGACGCCTATCTCTCCGTCGGAGATCAAAAGCGAGCACTCGAGATGTATCGCAAAGCGCTCGCCCTTGGTTTGCGCGAAAAGGAACAACCGAATTTTCTGCAGAAGTACGAAGCGCTGCAGCGCGAGTTGGCAAAGCCGTGATGGTGCGGTGCTTTGTGTTGTTGAGCTTGCTCGGGCTCTGTAGCGCGTGTGCGAC
>JADFDR010000159.1 GCA_018262735.1 Geobacter sp. | reverse complement strand
TTTCCGCCAGGTGCGTAAATCAAGTTGTGCAACAACCCATCACCTGCCTCGATCTCATTCACGATTTTCGAAATCGTACCGAGTGCCGCAGCAAGATTGGTTCCGCCCATTTCATCTCCAAAGTCTTTCACAATGCGATTGATGTTCACGGCAAGCTCGGAAAGATTGTCGATCGCAAGCGCGCCACGCTCGATCACGTCCGTCAGATTCACGGGATCGACCGTGCGAATCTCCGAATCAGGCTCGAGCGGCTGCACCTCGAGAGTGCCCATCTTGATCTCGATGTACTTATCCCCGAGCAAACCGATCGTGCCAATGCTCGCGACCGAATCCGCGCGAATACGATCTTGCACATCGCGATTGATTTGAAGCGTCACGCGCACCGACGGACGATCGCCACCAAGCGGACTAAAACTCACCGATTCAACGATGCCAACGTCTTTGCCGGCGAGCCAAACCGGTGCGCCGCCAATCAGTCCTTGTGCATCGTTGTAGTATGCAAACAATCGATACTGAGGCTTCCAGAAACCTTTTTCGTTCGTCAACGAAAGCACTGCGACGGCCAAACCCAAAAGACTGACGAGCACAAAAGCACCCACAGCAAGACTCAAACGTCGGTCCGATTCCATTCGCTCGCTCCTTCTCTTCAGCTCGACTCGATTTCGTCGAGGGACGCATCTTGATCGCCACGCAAAAAAGCACGCACCACCGGATGCGTCGAATCGCGCATCTCCCCGACACTTCCGGACGACACCATGGCACCGTCCTTGAGAAGCCCGATTCGATCCGCAATGGCGAAACACAACTCGAGATCATGCGTAACCACGACCGACGTAACGCGGAGTCGTTCTTGCAACGAACGAATCAGCTTGCCGATGCGTCGTGAATTTCCCGGATCGAGCCCCGTCGTCGGTTCATCGTAAAGAATGGTCTTCGGTTGCAACGCGATCACGCGCGCCAGCCCAACGCGTTTGCGCATACCACCCGAAAGCTCCGACGGCATCAACGATTGCGAACTCGAGAGTCCCACCGCAGCCAGGCATTCCTTCACGCGTTCGGCAAGCTCCGCCTTCGAAAGCTTCAAGTGCTCGCGCAACGGATAAGCCACGTTCTCAAAGACCGAGAGCGAATCGAAAAGCGCTCCACTTTGAAAAAGCATGCCGCACGATTTTCGCACATCGATCAAAGCACTTTCCGAAAGATGCGTGATATCGACTCCGTCGATGCGAACGTGACCCGAATCCGGGCGCAACAAGCCATTCATGTGCTTCAGACAAACCGATTTCCCCGAGCCAGATCCGCCCAGAATCGCATAGGTTTCTCCGCTGCGAATCGCAAGATCGAGATTGAGCAACACTGTTTTGCGTCCAAAGGCTTTGCAGACTTTGTGCATCTCGATCGCAGGAACGTCGTTTGCGAGGTCACTCATAAAATCGTCAACAAAATCTTGGTCAAAAAGAAATCTGAAATCAGCACGCTGATCGAAGCGATCACCACCGTGCGCTTCGTCGCATGACCAACACCGACGGTGCCGCCACGCGTCGCTAGCGCATTGGAGCATGCCACCATCGCAATCAGCCAGCCAAACACAAAGGTCTTGGCAACGCCGGAGATGAAATCGTCCAGTGTCACCGACGAGAAGATGGTTTGAAAATAAAAATGACGCGTAATGCCGTGTTGCAGCGCAATCAAGAGTCCACCCAGAATGCCAATGATGTCTGCGAGAATGGTGAGCAGCGGCAAACTCAGCGTCACCGCCAGCATTCGGGGCAACACAAGTTTTTGTATCGGATCGGCTCCCATCGCGCGGATGGCATCGACTTGTTCGGTGACGACCATCGACCCTATTTCTGCCGTAATGCCGGCACCGACGCGACCACCGACCATCAGCGCCGTCAAGACGGGTCCCATTTCGAGCACAATCGCGAGCCCGACGAGACTACCCGTATAGGGCTTTGCACCAAAGCGCGTGAGCGAATCCACCGTCTGCAGCGCAAGGACAAGCCCCGTAAACAGCGAGGTGATCCCAACGATCACGAGCGAGCGCACACCGACGGATTCGATCTGTACAAGACATTCACGAACCGGGAAATGACGGCGAAATGCACTGCGCCAGGTGCGGACACACAAAAGACAAAAATCACCGAGACGGCGCAATCCATCGAGCGCGCCCGAGCCAACACGTTCCACGCGAACTTCCACTTTCGCCTGCGGAATCACGGCTTCTCCTCCGTCGGAGTTTCCGCGAACCGAAAACTCGACCACCAACCATCGAACGATTCTACGGCAATGTCATACGTCGAGCCAGCAACAAGCACCCAATCGTAGCTACACCGATTTGCGACAACCGTCACCGTTTTCATCGTCCGCTTCCGATCCGAAATTTCAAACTCGAACTCTTGCAGCCAGCCTTCGCGCCCGGCCACGGTCACCGATTCGCGGCGCTGCCAACGCGTTGGCGAAATCCCCGTCGTAAGTTGCCGCGCCAAGGTTCGCGCGGAGCGCGCTTCGATCTTGCAACTCGAAAAGAAAGCCATGGTCTCGTGCTGCGAACCACGAAACGCAAGTTCTGCATCCTCGAGCACAACCTCCTCCCAAACCACACCTGCACGCGAGGGAGAATCGAGCAAATAAGAAAGAGGTGCCCGCGTCTCGCGCCCGCCTCCAAACTGCGCACAGCTCGTGAGAACGCCGAGCGCAAGAGCGAGCAATCCGCAGCATCTCCAGCGACGAAAACCTCGGCGAAGTGCATGACGAAACGCATGGCTCACACGACTCCGGTGTCGAACTCCAAAGCCGGAATTCAACGCAAAGCCGCGTCGCATGCATTCCAAAGTGTTTTCAAAAATTTGTACCGATGACATAGGCCCGCCCACACTACCGCATCCGACTTCGAAAGTGGTGCATTCAACACCAGAAGCGGCGAGCCCAGTTGCAACGCGATCGACTCCACAGACAAGGCAATCGGCGCAACCGCTTGACGCCTCCTGATTCGCTAGGTACTCCCCGCTCCATGTCTCAAAAATTTTCTCCTCTGATCCTGGCCAGCGCTTCGCCACGGCGTCGCGATCTGCTTGCCAACGCCGGCGTCACCTTTGAGATCCAAATCTCGCAGGTCGACGAAACGCCACATCCCGACGAATCGCCGGAGGCACTGGTGCGACGGCTCGCGCTCGAAAAAGCGCAAGATGTCGCGACGCGTCTGCCACGCGATACGAAACGCTGGATACTCGGCGCCGACACGATCGTCGTCATCGAGGGAAAAGTACTCGGAAAACCGCGCGATGCCGAAGATGCAGTGAATCTGCTCGGGCAAATTTTAGGACGCACGCATCGCGTACTCACAGGCGTCGCGCTCGTTTCGAGCCCTGCTGCGACGCAAGACGCAGAGCAAGCCGAAGGCGGAGTCTTCTGCGAAGTCGTCGAAAGTCGCGTTCGAATGCGCAACGCCGACGAGGCGGAGATTCGCGCTTACGTCGCGGGCGGCGAACCTCTCGACAAAGCAGGAGCCTATGCGCTGCAAGGCGAAGGTCGCAAATTCGTCGAGCACGTCGAAGGCAGCGAGAGCAACGTGATCGGTCTGCCCCTGGAAAAGACTCTCCCCTGGCTACGTCGCTACGCACTCGTCACTACGCCACCCTCGGAAGCAACACAAAATTGTGAAGACCCCCCTGCTGCGATCGTCTCTGCGATGTCCTGCCCTGCGACACCGCGAGCAATCGAAGCCCAAATCGCCGCCCTTCGACAACGCATTGCGGCCGCGTGCCTACGCGCTGGGCGCAAGCCCGACGAAGTGACACTTCTTGCGGTATGCAAGAAACAACCCCTCGCATCGATTCTCGCTGCGGCCCATGCGGAACAACGCGACTTCGCCGAGAGCTACATGCAAGAAGCGCGTCGCAAAAGAACCAAATTGCAGCAATCGTCGCGCAACTGCGAGAGTGAAACAAAATTGCGTTGGCACTTCACCGGACACTTGCAAAACAACAAAGCCAAAGAAGCCGTGCAACTTTTCGATGTCCTCCACACCGTAGATCGCATTTCGCTTGCGCGCGCACTCGACCAGCACGCCGCTGCGCAAAACAAAACGATGCCGATCTATCTCCAAGTGAACCTCGGGAACGAGCCACAAAAATCCGGCGTTGCAATTCACGATCTTCCCGCGCTCGCACAGG
>JADFDR010000158.1 GCA_018262735.1 Geobacter sp. | reverse complement strand
TATTTTTCTGGTCGATCCCAAAGCCAAGGGTGTTTTGCTCGTCGGTGGAAAGACCTCGACCGGGGAGTCACTTTTTCGTGTCGATCTCTGCGGTGTGCAGGTCGAAGAATCCGATGTGCTTGTGGTGGGCGAAAAGGCTGCGGCAGCATTGCGCTGGATTTTTGATGCGGCGGTGATTGCGCACTGTGCTCTGCAAGTCGGCATTTCCGACAAGGCACTCGAAATCACCTCGGGCTACGTGCGCGAGCGCGTGCAGTTTGGGGTGCCGATCGGTTCGTTCCAAGCCGTGCAACATCGCGCAGCGAACGGCTTCATCGATTTGCAGGCGATGCGTTGGTGTATGTGGCGCGCGGCGCAGCGACTTGCGCAAGGCATTGCGTCGGAGCGCGAAGTTTGCGTCGCGAAGTATTGGGCGTCCGTCGGTGGTTCGCGAATCGCTGACACTTGCATGCACTTGCACGCGGGTGTGGGCGTCGACATCGATTATCCGATCCATCGTTATTTTCTTTGGTCGAAGGCGAGTGAGCTTTCGCTCGGTAACGGCGCCATTCAACTCAATCGGCTCGGCGCGGATATGGCTGCGAGTCCGCCGCAGGAGGTTTGCGCATGAACTTGAAAACTTTGGCTTGCTCGCAAGTGAACGTGAACGATGAACTTCCGCAGATGAACGTTCCGATCACGACTACGATGGTGATCGCGGGCGCACTCGCTTCGCGTGATTTTACGCCGGTGCATCACGACAAGCGCGTGGCGCAGGCGCAGGGCATTCCGGATGTGTTCATGAACATCCTCACCACGAATGGTCTCGTCGGAAAGTACGTGACGGACTGGGCCGGCCCGAACGCTGTCATCAAAAAAGTGTCAATCAAGCTCGGCGGTCCGAATGTGCCGGGTGACACGATGAAAGTCACCGGCAAGGTGATCGAGAAAGATGCCGCAACGGGACTCGTTTCGATCGCCGTGACCGGAAACAATTCTTGGGGCAATCACGTGACGGGTACCGTCTGTGTTGCGCTACCGAAGGAGGCCTGAGCGATGCCCTGCACTTTAAAAGACGAAGCCGCGATCGTTGGAATTGGGCAGACCGAATATTCGAAAAATTCGGGACGTTCGGAATTGCAACTGGCCGCCGAGGCCGTGAAGGCCGCGATCGACGACGCGGGCATCCGGCCCGACGAAGTCGATGGCATGGTTGGCTTCACGCTCGATAGCAGCGACGAAATCGAAGTCGCGCGCACCGTCGGTTGTGGCGAATTGAATTTGCTCAGTCGCATTCCGCACGGCGGCGGCGCGGCGGTGGCTTTGTTGCACCAAGCGGCGATGGCAGTAGCGACGGGCGTGTGCAAATACGTGGTTTGTTATCGCGCGCTCAACGGCCGTTCGGGCCATCGCTACAGCGAAGGTGTGTCGGGCAATTTGATCACGTCGGACATGATCCACTGGAGTTGGTACATGCCGTACGGCCTGATGACACCGACGAGCTGGGTCGCGATGTTCACGCAGCGCTACATGCACGAGACCGGTTGCAAGAGTGTGGACTTGGCGCAGGTGGCAATCTCGACGCGCAAGCACGCGATCAACAATCCGAACGCGATCTTTTATCAAAAGCCGCTCACGCTTGAAGACCATCAAAACTCGAAGTGGATCGTCGATCCGTTGCATCTTTATGACTGCTGTCTCGAGACCGACGGCGGCGCAGCGTGCATCGTGACTTCGCGCGAACGCGCCAAGGCGTTACACAAAAATGCGGCATTGATTCGCGGCGTGGCGCAAGGGTCGGGCCCGGATCAGGAAGTGATGACGAGCTTTTACCGCCCGAACATGGCTTCGATTCCGTCGATGGATGTGGTCGCGCGTCAAATCTGGGAGCAGACGGGAATGACCGCAGCGAACGTCGATGCGGCGGTGATCTACGACGCCTTCACCTCGATCGTGCTTTGGCAGCTCGAAAGTTTCGGTTTCTGCAAACCCGGTGAAGCGAAGGACTTCATCAAGGGTGGCAATCTGGAAGTCGGCGGGCGTTTGCCGACGAACACGCACGGTGGCCAGCTCAGCGAAGCTTACATTCATGGCATGAACGGCGTGAACGAAGGCGTGCGCGTGATCCGCGGCCAGTCCATCAATCAACCCAAGAAAAACGAACATGTGCTCGTCACCGCTGGCGTCGGTGTGCCGACGAGCGCGATGCTTTTAGGTCAGATGTAATTCGGTTTTCCGCTCAACACCAACCGCGAATTTCGATTCGCAACGATGAGGTAACACAAATGAGAGAAGCAGTGATCGTCGAAGCGGTGCGCACGCCCATTGCGCGAGGCAAGGCCATTCAAGGCTGGTTGAACGGTTTTCATGCCGTCGAACTCTTGGCGCTTTCGCTCAAGGGAGTTTTGAAGAAGGCCGGCGTCGAGAACAAACACCTCGAACAAATCATCGGCGGTTGCGTGACACAGGCGGGTGAACAGGCGGGAAACATTGCGCGCAACGCGTGGCTTAACCTTGGTGAAACTTGGGAAGTCGGTGCGACCACCGTCGATACGCAGTGCGGCTCGGCGCAACAAGCCAATCATTTGATTTCGGCTTTGATCAAGGCCGGCAGCATCGATTGCGGTATTGCCTGCGGTGTCGAGAGCATGAGCCGCGTGCGCATGGGTGCGAACGTGATGAACGGCCCCGGATTTTTTACGCCGAAGAGCTGGCCGTGGGATTCGACGCCGGAACAATTCAGCAGCGCGGAGCGTCTTGCGAAGAAGTACGGCATCACGCGTGAAGAATGCGATCGACTCGGTCTCGAGTCGCAGCGCCGCGCGAGCGCAGCGACGGCAGCGGGTCACTTCAAGCGTGAGATCCTGCCCGTTGAAGCGCCGATTCTCGACGAGAAGGGCGAGCCGACCGGCAAGACGCAGACGATCGACAAGGATCAAGGTATTCGCGAAAGCACGCTCGAAGGTCTCGCCGCGCTGAAGTCCATTCTTCCCAATGGCATTCACACCGCCGGATCGACCTCGCAGGTTTCCGACGGATCGTGCGCGATTTTGTGGATGACGGCCGAGAAGGCGAAGGCGCTTGGCTTGAAGCCGCGCGCGCGAATTCTTGCCGACGTCGTGGTGGGAACCGATCCGTATTTCATGCTCAACGGTCCGGTCGATGCGACGAAAACGATCTTCAAGAAGACGGGAATGAGCTTGAACGATATCGATCTCGTTGAGATCAACGAGGCGTTTGCGGCGGTGGTGCTTGCGTGGCAGAAAGAGTTCAACGCCGATATGTCGAAGGTCAACGTGAACGGCGGCGGGATTGCGATCGGTCATCCGGTCGGCTCGACAGGTACACGTTTGATTGTCACGGCGCTGCACGAACTCGAGCGCACCGGCAAATCGACGGCACTGATCACGATGTGCTGCGGTGCTTCCGTCGGTACGGGAACGATCATCGAGCGGATCTAACGACAACGGGCGAGAAGGCATGGGCTTTCTCGCTCGGGTTCGCTGCGCTGTGCAATTGGCAAACGCGGCGAAGCAAGGCTTTCAGGCCAGAACAAGAGGAGTAAGGCAATGGGAAATTTGGACGGAAAAGTTGCGATCGTCACAGGTGCCGGTCGTGGGTTGGGACGCGAGGAAGCGATTGCGCTGGCGCGTGAAGGCGCGCGCGTGGTCGTGAACGACCTGGGTACCAAAGACGATGGCACGGGCGTCGACAAGAGCCCCGCGCAGTCGGTGGTCGATGAAATCAAAGCTTTTGGCGGCGAAGCCGTTGCGGCTTATGGCGACGTGGCGAGCTGGAGCGACACCGAGGCAACGATCAAGAAGGCGGTCGACACGTTCGGTGACCTACACATTGTTGTGAATAATGCCGGATTTTGTCGCGATCGCATGATCTTCAACATGAGCGAAGAAGACTTCGACATGGTGATTCGCGTGCATCTCAAAGGCCACTTCTGCAGCATGCGCCTTGCGTCGAGCTATTGGCGCGAGCAGGCGAAGGTGAAGGGCGGTACGGTGTACGGACGCTTGTTGAGCACGTCTTCCGAGGCGTTCTTGTTCGGCTCCGTTGGACAACCGAACTACGCTGCGGCCAAGGCTGGCATCACCGCAATGACGATGTCCACCGCGCAAGCCATGGTGAAGTATGGCGTCACCGCGAACGTGATTTGTCCGCGCGCCCGTACACGAATGAACGACAGCGGCCCGCTCGCAGCGATGTTTGCCAA
>JADFDR010000157.1 GCA_018262735.1 Geobacter sp. | reverse complement strand
GTGCGGTGCAAAGTGGCTTGCGCTTCCAAGCCAACGAAGGCGGACGGCGTGCGGTCGTGATCGCCGATGCAGAGTGGCTCAACGTCGAATCGCAAAACGCCTTGTTGCGCTTGCTGGAAGAACCTCCGCCCAAAACGAGTTTGCTCTTGATTGCGCCAAGTGCCGCGAGCCTGCTCGTCACGGTGCGTTCGCGCTGCCAGCGTTTGGTGTTTGCTGCAGGCGCAACTGAAATTCCGACGGAGCGATTGGAAAATGCACACGCGATTCGTGCGCAGCTCGAGGACTTGCCACATCGCAGTACGCCGGCATTGCTCGATTGGGCCGAGACGTTTCGCGGCGAACGCGCCGTCTCCGCTTCGGCGTTAAGTGAATTTCTGGAAGTTGCTTCGCTTTGGTTGCGCGATCGTGTACGCCAGCGTACCCGACATGGCGCCTCGAACTTCGATGCCGAACTCGATGCTTTTTCGACGTTGCACGAATGCCGAAAGGCTCTCGTGCAACGCAACGCCAATCCGCAGATGATGGCCGAACGCGCGCTCTTTGCACTGCGCGACGCGACGCGCAGTGCACCTGGAGGACCATGATTCATGTCTCAATTTTTTTACGTCACGACACCGATTTTTTACGTCAATGCCGAACCTCATATTGGACACACCTATACGAGCGTCGTCACCGACACGATTGCGCGTTATCACCGCCTTGCCGGAGAACAAACCTTCTACCTCACCGGCACCGACGAACACGGTGACAAAATTGCCGAAGCGGCAACTGCAAACAAAATGACACCGCTCGAATTCGCAGACCGAATCTCGGGTATTTTTCGGAGCACCTGGGACGAAGTCGGCTTTTCGTACGATCGTTTCATTCGCACTACGGAACGCAAACACCAACGCACAGTACAAGACATACTCCAAAAAGTGTACGACGCAGGAGATATCGAATTTCGCGAGTACGAAGGCTCCTACTGCGTCGGCTGCGAGCGCTTCCTGACCGACCGCGATCTCGTGAATGGCTTGTGTCGCGATCATGAACGCGCGCCCGAGTTGCGCCGCGAAGCCAACTATTTCTTCCGGCTGACGAAATATCGCGCCTGGCTCGTGCAGCACATTCAAGACAATCCCGATTTCATTCGCCCCGAGCGCTATAAAAACGAAGTGCTCGGCATGCTGCGCGAAGACAGTGGTCTCGACGATCTCTGCATCTCACGCCCGAAAGAACGCCTGCACTGGGGCATTCCTCTGCCCTTCGACGAAAACTACGTTTGCTACGTGTGGTTCGATGCGTTGATCAATTATCTGACGGGAATCGGCTATCCCGATGCGCCACATTTCGACGATTATTGGCGCACTGCGGAACACATGATTGGCAAAGATATTTTGAAACCGCACGGCGTATTCTGGCCGATGATGCTCAAAGCGGCGGGCCTCGAACCCTATCAACACTTAAATGTGCATGGCTTTTGGAATCTTGCGGATCGCAAAATTTCGAAAAGTCTCGGCAATATGATTTCACCTCTCGCGATGAAACAAAAATACGGCTTTGACGCCTTTCGCTATTTCTTGCTGCGTGAAATGTCGTTTGGCCTCGATGCGGCGTTCTCCGAGGAAGCGCTGATTGCGCGCGTGAATGCCGATCTTGCCAACAACCTCGGCAATCTCGTCAATCGCACGCTCAATATGGTTGCGCGCTACACCGACGGAAAAGTTCCACAGCCCGACACGACCGGCGAGCCCGAAGATCGCGTTTCCGATACGGCCGCGCGCGTCGCGAACGCTGTCGATGCGCAGATTCGCAATCTCGAAGTTCATCGCGCATTGGCATCGATCTTCGATCTCGTCAACGAAACCAACCGCTATCTCGAAACACGCGCGCCGTGGACAGTCGCCAAAGATCCAGCACGCGAGGCTGAGCTACGCACAATTTTGTATACCGCGTGCGAAGCTTTGCGCGTGATCGCGCTCTTGCTCGAACCTTTCTTGCCCGCGACAGCACCGGCCATTCTCGAAGACCTTGGCTATCCCGAAGCTTTGCTTCACGCACAATTGCCGCAAGACGCCATGCGCTGGGGACAACTTCCCGTCGGACTCAAAACCAAGAAGGGCACTCCCCTCTTTCCACGCATCGAAGCTGCCCCCGACGATTCTGCCGAAGGATAAAACGCCAAATGTGGTTCGATAGTCACGCGCATCTCACCGCTCCCGATTACGACGCCGATCGCGATGCCGTCTTGCAGCGCGCAAAAGCGGCGCATGTTACGACGGTGCTCACGATTGGCTCGGGCTATGGCTTGGCAGAACTCGAACGCGCTCCGGCACTCGCCGCGCGTCACGATTTTGTGTATGCAAGCGTAGGCGTACATCCGCACAATGCAGCACTGCTCGATGACTCCGGCCGCAGCGCACTGCGCGCACAGCTTGCCAAGCCCAAGGTCGTTGCGATCGGCGAATGCGGCCTCGATTACCACTACATGCATGCACCGCGCGACATACAGCAAAAAGTGTTGATCGAACAACTTGCGCTGGCGCGCGAATGGAATCTTCCCGTTTGCATCCACGTACGCAGCGACGATGACAGCGCCTACGACGATTTGCTCGCCATTTGGGACGCAGAAAACGATGGCACGCTCCGTGGACTACTCCACTGCTACACGGGGAGTCTCGCATTCGCAAAAGTCGCTGTCGCAAAGGGCTTCTACGTTTCGTTCTCGGGAATTTTGAGCTTCAAAAAATCCACCTCGCTTCGCGAAACGGCGTGCGCGCTACCGCTCGACCGCATCTTAATCGAAACCGATGCGCCTTTTCTTGCGCCGGAAGGCTTGCGCGGCAAGCGCAATGAACCCGCTCACGTTCCCATCGTCGGTGAGACACTTGCGCGCGCACGTGGCGAAGCGCTGGAAACCATCGCACGGACGACAACGCAAAACGCAAAAATGTTTTTTCGAATCCCGGAGTAATCCATGACCTGCGATCCGCGCGAACGTGCCGCTCTCCTCGATCTCGCAAAATCGCTGGCGCGTGCAGCCGGAACGCTGCAGCGCGAACGCTACGAAACAAAACTCGCGATCGAAACCAAAAGTGTCGCACTCGATCTCGTCACCGAAGTCGACAAGCAATGCGAAGCGTTGATCGTCGAAGGGATTCGTGCTGCTCGCCCACAAGACGCGATCGTGGCCGAAGAAGGCGGAAACTACGAGACACAAAAAAGAGACATCCCGTCTTCGCGCGACTGGACATGGATCATCGATCCACTCGACGGAACCACGAACTTCGCTCATGGTTATCCCTGCTTTGCCGTGTCGATCGGCATCGAATATCGCTCCGTGCGCGAAGTCGCGGTCGTCTATGAACCCTTGCGCGATGAACTCTTTCACGCCCTGCGCGACGCCGGCGCTTTTCGAAACGACCGACCGATCCGTGTGTCGGACGAAACGCAACTCGAACGCGCCATGCTGACCACGGGATTTGCGTATGACATCCACCAAAACACCGACGACAATCTCGATTTGTTTCGACGATTCATCAAACGTGCGCGCGCCCTGCGCCGCGACGGAAGCGCTGCTCTCGACCTCTGCTTCGTGGCTTGTGGACGTTTCGATGGCTACTGGGAAAAAAGTCTCAACCCCTGGGACGTCAGCGCAGGCTTGCTGCTCGTCGAAGAAGCGGGCGGACGCATCAGCGACTACGCCGGCGGCCCTGCACCGCGCAGTGGAGCGCAAATCGTGGCAAGCAATGGCAAAATCCACAATGCCATGCTTGATCTTTTGCAAGAGGCCGCACGAAGCCAATAACACAAATTCATGTCAATGCATTTCGCTTGCGCGTAACACCTAAAAGCGTCGTCGCGTATCATTCCGCAGGCTCGGCGAAATCCGCCTCTCCTTCTTCTGCTCCCGCAGTGAATTCGCGCTGCAAAGCCCCGAACGAAAGCGGGATCGCTCGTGAAAGCGCATAGGGAATGCGATACACCGTCGCTGCATCCTGCACCTGCGTCACGATGCCTCGCTCGGCATCGGCGGCACCAAACCGAAAACGACCGAGTGCGACGCGCGATTCCGGCACAGCGCCTCCCCAAATTTCAATCTCAACATGCGCGGGGTTCAAGCCTGCTGCCTGCAAAGCTGCGTCGCCGTGCAGATCCTCGGCAATCGAAGAGGCTCGCAAGTGCGAAAGCTCGAGCAAAAGATCTTCGATGCGCTGGGAATCCATCGCTTCGGGCGTCGTCACCCAGTCGCGGAGCCCTTCCTCGTCCGATTCGGATTCATTCGCAGCCACAGTCGGTGTCGGTTTTTTCGAAGTGGCAAGCGTTCCCTGAA
>JADFDR010000156.1 GCA_018262735.1 Geobacter sp. | reverse complement strand
AAAACGACTTGCCGCACCACGATTCCCGCTTCGTGCAAAAGTGCGAGCGGCATGCCTCCGAGCGGATACTGCGAGTTGTAAACCACTTCGCAAATTCCCGAGTTGATGATCAATTTGGTGCAAAACAAGCACGGCGACATCGTGGTGTAGAGCATCGCGCCGCGCAGCGCGATGCCGTGATACGCCGCTTGGACGATCGAGTTCTCTTCGCCGTGCGAGCACAAACATTCGTCGAGACCCACGCCGCTCTTGCCAAACGAATTGCAACGCGGGCAACCTCCCTCGTTGCAGTTCCTGACACCACGCGGTGTTCCGTTGTATCCCGTCGAAATGATCCGGCGATCTTTCACGATCACGGCAGCGACTTTGCGCTTCACGCAATTGCTGCGCGACGCCACCACGCGCGCAATACTCATGAAATATTCGTCCCAGTTCGGACGCTCGAAGCGCATTTCTTTCGCAAGCAAGTTCTGAATCTTTTCATGCAATGCGTCGAGCGAGCCATCGTTCAAAATCGTGTGATCCGACATTTCCTGAATCTTGTTGAGCTGCTGCGCCGCCGGATTGCCGCTCGCACGCTCGCGCCCTTCGAGCGCGATCAATTGCTCGACCGTCTCGGGATCGCCAGGCCGCGCGCGCTCACGCATCCGTTCGAAACGCAAAGAAATGTCGGCATCGACCCAAATCACACGAAAGCGCGGCCCCACGGCACGCAACGCCTCGACTTCCGCAGGATTGCGCACCGAATCGATCACATAGTTGCGATCGGTCAACACTTTTTTGAGTAATCTCTCTGCGAGCACACCGGGACCGTGCTTTTCACGCAACTCCGTGCCTGTCGCGATCATCCGCTCGCGCGTCTCCGAAAGCCCACGGCTCGCCAGCTCGTCGCGGATCACATCCGAAAGCGAAAGCGCATAGAAGCTTCGCTCGACGAGGTAGCGCACCGCCTCGCCCTTGCCCGCACCGTTGGGTCCTGAAATTCCTAAGATCATGCTCCCCTCTCTCGAAATGTTGAAACCTGCAACTCGAAAACCTTGGCATCCTTCTACTGCAGCCCGCGCACCCCACGCACTGGAATCACTTAAGTCGCCACATTGCATGCCGTCGCTCGCCGCCCGCAAGCTGTGCACGCGTCGCCCGCATCGGCCGTATCAGGCTATCCCAAAACTCACACCCTGCGGCAATCGCATTTGCACTCGACCCGCAAGTTGCGCAAGAAGTTGTTCTGCCACGATGATCGAAAGCCTCGCGATACATTTTCTCGCACACTGCGCATCGCAAAATCCAATGCAACCGAAGTGCGTTTCTGGCAGGCTTGGACGGCATGCGTATTTTCATCACCGGAGCGGAAGGATTCGTCGGCTCGCATCTCGTGCCGCGACTTGCTGAATTAGGCCACGAAACCGTCGGCCTTTCGCCAAGCGTCGACGTCACCGACGAAAACGCACTGCGCGCGACTCTCGCTCGCGAAAAGCCCGACGCCATCCTGCACCTTGCCGCGATCAGTTCGATCCCAGCTTCGTTTGACGACGCGGCACAAACCTATCGCGTGAACTTCCTCGGCGCGCGCTTCCTACTCGAAGCCGCGCGCGACGAAACTCCGCGCGCGCGGATCCTGCTCATCGGCTCGGGTCATCAGTACGGCACCACGTCGGCCGCCGCCGGAAAACCCTTCTGCGAGGACACTCCCTTTGCGCCCAATTCTCCCTACTCCGTCACCAAGGCCGCGGCCGATCTGCTCGGCGCGTGCTATGCCGCGCGCGGCCTCGACGTCGTGCGCGTGCGCCCCTTCAATCACACCGGACCAGGGCAAAAAGACGATCTCGTCATTTCGAGCTTTGCGCGGCAAGTGGCGGAAATCGAAGCGGGAATCCGCAAGCCACCACTCGACGTCGGGAACCTCGACTCAGTGCGCGACTTCTTGCACGTCAACGACGTGATCGCGGCTTACCTAGCTCTGCTCGATCCCCGCGTGCCCGTCGGTGCGTACAACGTCGCAAGCGAGCGCGCCACTCGCATCCGCGATCTCTTCGAAGCCATGACCCGCACGCTCTCCTGCAAGATCGAAACGCGAATCGACCCACGTCGCTTTCGTCCGACCGACTACGCCGTCGGCGACGCAAGCTTGCTTCGCACCGTCACCGGCTGGTCGCCCCAAGTCTCGTTCGAAGAAACCTGCCAAGAGCTCCTCGACTCTTGGCGCACGCAAATCCGCAATGCAAACGCCCAAGCGTAGCGCCGATACGTTCGACACTTTTTCGCGTAATGAATCGCTCGAGATTCGAATTGCTGCTTCGGGCGAACGCGGCATTGCGCAACCCGCACTTGTCTCTGACGTCATTTTTGTGTAGGCGCGCTTTGCAAGCGTGCTTTGGGAAAGCCAGCACGCAGCTTGGCCACTCGGGCCCGACCGCGCTCGCGATGACGCACGTTGTCGAGGGACCGCCTCACGACACGGGGGTGCGCACCCTCCTTCAGGAACCTCGGATCCATTCCATTTTCTGCGAATCAGGACTGGTGTTTTTCGTCGGAGAAAAATTCCTCGTCGTTCGAAAGCGGGATTGATCAGAGGCTCCTGAATCGCTTACGAAGCTTCGGGTGAAGATCGATTTGCAAAGGAAGTCGATTCTCCACCGACGGAAAATCAATCCTGGTTTGCGAAAGTACTCGAAAAATGGAATCGATCCGAGGTTCCTTACGCGACTGCGGGCGCGACGATCAGGCCGAGCCACTCGATGCCGTCGGCGTCGGCACGCACGAACTCGCGTTCGACGATGAGTCCGACGGCGGCGAGGCTTTTCGTAAAACGCTCGCGCTCCGACGCAAGCAAGCCCGAGAACACGACGCGCCCGTCGAATGCCACGCGTTCCGCGATGAACTCGAGGAGCGGCTCGGTTTCGGTGCGAAGCATATTGGCAAGCACCAGCGCATAGCGGCGACCCCGCACAAGCGACTCGTGCGTTCCGGCAAAAACTTCAAAGCGATCGGCGAGTCCGTTTTTCTGTGCATTCTCGAAGGCGGCCGGCGGCGAAAGCGGATCGATGTCAAAGCCCGTCGCATGCCCCGCCCCGAGCAACAGCGCTGCGAGCGCGAGCACGCCGCTTCCCGTACCCACGTCGAGCACCGTCGTGCGCGAGCCAAGCACAGCGTGCAGCGAATCGAGAGCTTGCAGCGCAAGAAACGTCGATTCGTGACGACCCGTGCCAAAGGCCTGCCCGGGATCGATCGTAAGCCGCTTCTGCCCTGCTTTCGTCGGACACGCGACGAACGACGGACAAATCACGAGCTGCGGCGAAACTTCGATCGGCGCAAAGTCACGAGCCCAGTACGTCGACCAATCTTGATCTTCGACGCTCTGCGCCGCGCACACGACACCGTGCGTACCGACTACACTTGCGACAATCTCCCTCAGCGCACTTGCTTGCTCGCGCAAAACATAAAGGAGCAAAACCTTGCACGGCTTTTGCGAAATGGACGACGCATCTTGCGGTGCGCCGAAATGGGATGCGGACAACAACTCGGAGCGAGGCGCGCGCAAATCGCTCGACGACGCCGCGCCGACATCGCTTGCACACGGCGCAACACCCGCACCCGATTCCTCGACAACACCGAGCAGACCACAGTCCATGGCTTCGGCGACCACGCGTTCGGCAAGCTCCTCGCAAGCCGCCACATCGAGATTCTCGTCCCCGAGCTCAATGCGAATACACAAAGTTGTTTCTGCTTGGTTTTGCCGCTTCATCGTCGATCCCTTCACTTCCTATGCCGTTTCCTTTTTTCATGCGTTCGCTGCCCACGCCGGCTTCGCGCGCGCCTTCGAATCCGTCGCACGCCACACTCGCACGGCTTGCGGAGGATCCTGCCTCCGACACCGACGCACCGTCTTCTCGCTCGCGTATCGCATTCTCGTTTTGCTGCCGCTGCTTGGCCTTGGGACAGGATGCTACTTGAGCCATGTCACCTACGGCCAGACACGGCTCTTGCTCGCGCGCGAACCCGTCGCACGCGTCGTACAAAATCCGCGCACGTCCGACGCGGTGCGCGAGAAGTTAAACCATGTCCAGAAAGTTCGGGAGTTCGCGCGCACGCTCGGGCTCAGCGTCGACGAACAATACACGAGTTACGTCGCTTGGCCGCACGATCGCATCGTCACGCTCGTGAGCGCGACGCACCCACACTCGATCGCACCGATTACGTTTCGCTTTCCCGTCGCCGGCACTGTGCCCTACAAAGGTTACTTCCGGGAATCGCTTGCGGAAAAAGAAGCTGCACGCTTGCGCGCAAGCGGCCACGACGTTTGCCTTTCCCCGGTGCGCGCCTATTCGACACTCGGCTGGTTCGACGATCCCGTGACAGCACCCATGCTCCAACA
>JADFDR010000155.1 GCA_018262735.1 Geobacter sp. | reverse complement strand
TACGAGTGCGGCGACGAGCCGCCGGTCTTCGCGCAGGTTTTGCGCAGTGAAACTTTGGCCCGCGCCGCAGCGGTTGGGGCGGCGCTGCGCGTGACGATTGATCCAGGACCACGGGAATAACCGCTGAACACGAGTTGCACAGCGGACAAAAAAATGGCTCCTCGGGCAGGACTCGAACCTGCGACCAGTCGGTTAACAGCCGACTGCTCTGCCAACTGAGCTACCGAGGAACGGCGAGCGGGATTTTAGGAACTGCGCGCCGAAAAGCAACGCTTGCGCGCACGCTTGTTGTGCGGGTCGAACGATTTTCTTCGAGGGTTTGTGCCGCGTTGTGCTTCTTGTGCTTCGTTGGCGGCAAGGGCACAAAGCTCGACCGTCGAGGTTCTTTTGGATTTTATGCGTGCGGTGCTTTGGGCGTGGCGTCGCGTGCGGTTGGGCTGACGGAATAGACGTGCACGGATTCTTGGCGGCCCGAGAGTTGGCATTCGCCTTCGAAGTGCAGCTTGATCGCCGAGCGCACTTCGCGCTGCACGGCTTCCGAGATCAAGATTTGTCCGGGCTGCGCGAGTTTTTCGAGGCGGCTTGCGACGTTGACGGTGTCGCCGACGACGGTGAAGTCGGTGCGGCGATCCGAGCCGATATTGCCGATGACGACTTTGCCGACGTGGATGCCGATGCCGAGTTCTACGACTTGCGCGATTTGCTTGGGTGCAGCGCCGGAGGCCAGCGCGCGATTGCGCCGGATGATTGCGTTCTCGATGGCGATGGCGGCGCGCACGGCACGAAGGGCGTGATCGCGTTGCGGCATCGGCGCGCCGAAGTAGGCCATCACAGAGTCGCCGATGAATTTGTCGATCGTGCCGCCCTGCGCAAGGATCTCGTCGCTGATGAGCTGGAACACTTCATTGAGTAGGGTGACGACGTCTTGCGCTTTCATGCCTTCGGAGATGCGCGTGAAGCGGCGAATATCGACAAAGAGCACTGTCACTTCGCGCTCGACACCGAGAAGATCGACACCGCTTGAAGATTCGAGAAGATGCGTTAGCACATGTTCATTCACGTAGCGACCAAAGGCGCTTTGCAGGCGTTCTTTTTCTTCGAGAGATTCGCCCATGGTGTTGAAGGCGCGTGTGAGTGCGCCAATTTCGTCGTTCGACGTTGGTGGCACGCGCACGCTCAAGTCGCCTTGAGAAAGTTTTTCGACGCCGGCGCGCAAGCGCTGCAATGGGCCAACGAGAAGTTTCACGAAGCCGAGGCCCGCGAGTACACCGACGAGTGCAGCAAGTAGCGCACCGACGGTAAATTGTCGCGCTCGTTTGCGAAGCACAGGATTCGTGATCCGCTCGAGATCGATCTCGATTTGTGCTTCGCCCGCAAAAGCGTCGCGAAGCCAAATGGGATGCGCGTAGAGCGTGGTGCTTGCGCGGCGTAAAAGAGATGTCGCTGCCTTGCTGCGAGCGCCGGAAGTAAGGAGTGGATGTGTGCGCTCGTGCCCCGGCGAGGAATCGGCAGAGGAAGAAGACGGGCGGGGATCGGAGGGGGAGGCATGCCAAACGCTTTTTGGTGTTACAATTGCAACTCCGACGACTCCTGCGTTTTGGTTTGCCGCTTGCACGAGAGCATCAAGTGCAAGTTTGTCGTTTGCGAGCAGCGGTTCTTGCGCGCTTTGGGCGAGGTTTTTCGCAAGGATTGCGCCGCGTCGATCGATCTCGGCTTCAAGTGACGCTTTTTCGTGTTGGATCGAGTTCCAGGCAAGGCCTGCGCATGCCATTCCGAGAAGGGCTACGAAGATCGCGCTGAATTTGACTTGGAGGGAGGTCACGCGATCGAGGCTACTCCACGCTTCGTGCGGCCTGCAAGCGAGCTGTCTTGCGTGACACGAAAGTGTTTTCATCCACCATTATTGATAGAGGATCTTCAGCACTTCGAATTCGCGCGTCCCTTTCGGGATTTTCACCGTGACGAGATCGCCTTTGCTCTTGCCGAGCAGTGCCCGCGCGACGGGCGAAGAGACCGAGATCCAGCCTTGCTTCACGTCGGATTCGTCTTCGCCGACGATCCGATACACCACCTTCTCGTCGCTATCCGTATCGAGCAATTCCACGATCGCGCCAAAGCGAATTTGATCGCATTCTTGTTCTTTGGGGTCGATCACCTGCGCGCGCGCGAGTCGGTCTTCCACCAGACGGATGCGCGCATCGATGTGGCCTTGGCGATCTTTCGCGGCATGGTACTCGGCGTTTTCCGAGAGATCGCCGTGCGCGCGCGCTTCTTCGATGTCGCGGATGTTCTGAATGCGATCGATGTGCTTGAGCTTGTCGAGTTCTTCTTTAAGCTTGGCGTGCCCAGCGGGCGTCATCGGAATGCGGTCGGTCATCGGTGGATCCTTGTGGGGTTTGAAGCTTTGCGGCTTGCTAGCAGGCTCCGCGTAGTTTGCGAAGGCCTGGAATGACAGAGGCCGGGGTCTTCCACCGTGGAAGAAAGCCCGGTCTCGATTTTTCTATCCCTAGAGCGATGAAGCCTAGAATGATAAAAGCCGGATTCCACCCGCTTTAAAAAAGTGAAAGAAACCCGGTCTTCGTCCCTACATTGGCTGCTCGCAAGCGAACTGTCAACGAGAACGGAAGCTCTCTGCGAGGCACGAGGAATAAACTGCGAGCGCGGCGGTGAAGGGATAGTCCAGTCTGGATTTGCTTTCCCTGCGGCGTGCAAGGCAAAGAACAGCGATGCGTTGCGGGCGATCGAGGTTTCGATCTGGATTTGCTTTCCCTGCGAGGCACGAGGAATAAACTGCGAGCGCGGCGCGCTCAGGAGACAGAAGTTGCAGAACGAAACTCATTCACCGGAAGAAGTGGCACTTGATCCGGCAACGCTCGTGCAGATGTCGGCGCTTTTCTATTCGGTGATCGCGGTGGTCGCGGCACTTTGGCGTGTGAAGTGGGCGGGCGAGCCACTCTTTTTCGTCGATGCAGCGGCGCAGGAGCGTGGCATTGATTGGCTGCGCGATTTGCCGCTTGGGCTTGCGGCCGGCGCGCTCGTAATCGTGCTTTCTTATTTGTTCACGCGATGGACGGACGTCGGCGATGCCTTGGCACGCAAGCTTGCGAGCGCTCTTGGCCCGCTCACTCTTGTGCAGACGACGTTTCTTGCCTTGATCAGCGGCTTTGCCGAAGAGGTGTTTTTTCGTGGTGCCGTGCAACCGCGCGTGGGGCTCGCCGTCGCGAGCATTCTGTTTGGTTTTGCACATTTTGTGCCGCGGCGTGAGTTTTATCTTTGGACGGTGTTTTCGGTTTTCGCCGGTTTTTTGCTCGGCACGCTCTTTCAATACACCGGAAACTTGATCGCGCCCATCGCGGCGCACGCGCTCGTCAATGCGGTGAACTTGCCCATCCTCGTGCGACAGTATCGTGACACAGAAAAGAGTAGAGCCGAGGTTGAGATTTCCGACGAGCTTGACGATGACGCAGGGAACTGACGCGGCGATGTCGGTGCTGCGTTTGCCAGATTGCGCTTCGAGAAGCGCAATCTTTGGCGTGCGCGGACATGCTCTTTGCAGATTTGAATGTCGATCTTTCGACGGAGCAAGAGTGTCCGAGCGATCGGGTTTTTCGCAGGAGCCATGCTTTGGCGTTTCGGGAGCCTCGGATTGATTTCGCTTTCGGAATGCTGGCTGATTTTCCACCGGCGGAAAGCATCAGCCCTGGTTTGTGAAAATGCTCGAAAGGGGGAATGGATCAGAGGCTTCTTAGCGCGCGCGGGCTTTGGCGCGTGCCTTCGGCTGTTTGCGATCGACGCTATTTTGTGTCGTGCGCTTTTTGCGCGCAGGCTTCTTGATCACCTGGGCGATGGCGTCGATCTCGACGGCGACGCCGAGCGGTAGCGAGGCGGCTCCGATCGTGACGCGTGCCGGCGCAGGTTTGCCCTGAAAGTGCTTCGCATAAATCACATTCATGCGTGGAAACAAGCTTAGATCGGTGAGGTACACTGTCGTGCGTACAACGCTATCGAACGAAGCGCCTCCGGCTTCGAGGACGGCACGCAAATTCGCGAGGACGCGCTCGGTTTGCGCTTCGATGTCGCCCGCGACGGGCTTGCCCGTTTCGGGGTCGAGCGGAATTTGTCCCGACGCAAACACGAAACCCTGTGCTTTTACGGCTTGCGAGTAGGGACCGACGGGAGCAGGCGCTTTTGACGTGCGAACTTCTTCGTGCAGGCTCATGGTGACTCAATCTTGTGTAATATGGCTAGGAGTTTTGCAGATCGTCTTGCAGGCGATCTTCGAGTACGCGAATCAGATATCCCATCAGCATCAAGTTCGGCAAGCGCTTGCGCATCTCCGGCGAGATGCCTTCCGCCTCGGCGAAAGTCTCGCCGTATTCCGAAAAGA
>JADFDR010000154.1 GCA_018262735.1 Geobacter sp. | reverse complement strand
CCTCGGGCTTAAGACGCTCACGATCATCGCCGACGCGGAGCGCTTGATTCGTGACACACAAGATCCCGAATTTTCGATCGAAACGATTTCGCTCGATGAACCCAAGACCTACGAACTTTTGTGTCGCGGCAACACCGAGGGTGTGTTTCAAATGGAATCGTCGGGCATGACAGAGCTCGCCGTGAAACTGAAGCCGCGCAGATTCAAAGAGATCATTCCGATCGTGGCCTTGTATCGACCCGGACCCTTGCAGTCGGGGATGGTCGAGGACTACGTCAACCGAAAGCAGGGGCTGACGAAGGTCGAATACTTGCTGCCCGAGATCGAGGCGATCACCTCCGAGACGCTCGGCATCATCGTCTATCAAGATCAAGTGCTGCAGATTGCCAACCGCGTTTCGGGTTATTCGCTTGGCGAGGCCGATTTGTTGCGGCGCGCGATGGGCAAGAAAGAGCCCGACAAGATGGCAAAGCAGCGTACGCGTTTTGTCGACGGCGCCAAGGCGAACGGCATTGATCCGAAGAAGGCGTCGGATCTCTTCGATGTCATCGAGAAATTTGCAGAGTACGGCTTTGCGAAATCACACTCGACGGCGTATGCGCTCATCACCTATCAGACGGCGTTTTTGAAAGCGAACTATCCGCGCGAGTACATGGCGGCGCTGCTTACGATCGAAGCCGGCAATCACGATCGCCTGGCGCGCTACATCGCGCACGCTCACGCGATGGAAATCGAAGTGCTCGCACCCGACATCAACACTTCGGAGAGTAACTTCGCCGTGGTGGGCGATGCGATCCGTTTTGGATTTGCGGGAATCAAGAACGTCGGCGAAGGCGCGATCGAGGCGATCCTCGCGGCGCGCGCCGAAGGCGGCCCCTTCAAAAGCATCTTCGACTTTGCGGCGCGCGTCGACGGACGCAAAGCGAATCGTCGCGTGGTCGAATCGATCGTGCGTTGCGGTGCGTTCGATTCGCTGCACGAAAATCGCGCGGCGGTCTTTGCGGCGCTCGATCATGCGCTCGAAAGCGGTTCGTCGGCGCAGCGCGATCGCGATGTCGGCCAAGTGAGTCTTTTCGGCGCGGCTGCCACGACGGAAGTCATGCCGGAGCCCTCACTCCTCGACGTGCCGCCGTGGACCGATGCGGAGCGTTTGGCGAACGAAAAAGAAGTGCTCGGGTTCTATGTGAGTGGCCACCCACTGAAAAGTTTTGCCCCGCTCCTCGCGCGCTTTGCAGCCTCGATCCCGTCGGTACGCGACATGCGAGAGAAGCAAGAAGTGCGTGTCGGAGGGTTGGTCAAGGCATTGCGCGAGCATCATTCGCGAAAAGGTCCGATGGCGTTTGTGACGGTGGAAGACCTCGAAGGTGCGATCGAGTTGGTGATTTTCTCTGACGCATGGGGACTTCTTTCGGGGCTGTTCCGACGGGCCAGTACGCAGAGTTCGAGCGAGGAAGTCGTGCCGCTGCTCGTCACCGGCAACGTGGATTTACGCGATCCGGAATCGCCAAAACTCTTGGTGAGCGACGCCATCGAGCTCGCGCTTGCCGAATCGCGCCTCTCGAAGAGCTTACATATCCGAGTGTTGGCCGACGACTTGACGCACCACCGCATGCTCGCGCTGCAAAAACTGCTACGCGCTGCGAGAGGGGATTGCAATGTGGCCTTGCATATCGTGGTTCCGGGCGAGACGGAGACGGTTTTGGCTTTACCGGCGGAGCTTTGTGTGCAGCCAAGCGAAACGCTTCTCTATGACGTCGACAGTCTCTTTGGCAAATCCGTGGCGGAGCTTGCGCAGTGAAACGTTCGAAGTGCGTCGCTTTTGCGGGGCATCGAGCGAAAATCCGTGCTGCGCAGATTGACAGGCGGCGTTCAAAAATGTACCAAAACCGCCACCTTAGAAGATCTTTGGCGCGTAGCTCAGCGGGAGAGCACCACGTTGACATCGTGGGGGTCGGCGGTTCAACCCCGCCCGCGCCAACCATTTTCTACGACTGCGTTTCCGCAGCCCTGCAACTTCGACGCGCAGCGCGGACAAAACAACGGAATCTACATCGGATTACACAAAAAAGGTTCGCTCGAAACAATGCGTCGCTTTTCATGGCCCTCGTTCTCACATGAATGAAATTCACGTTCGTTTGCCCGACGGCAAAACGCTTGCCTTGCCGAAGGGCGCAAGCGTGCTTGCTGTTGCGGAAAAAATCGGGCCGGGACTTGCGAAGGCGGCTCTTGCCGGAAAAGTGAATGGCAAGCTGACCGATTTGCGTGTCGCTCTCGACGCTGACGTCGAGGTTTCGATCGTGACTGCGCGCGATCCCGAAGGAGCCGAGGTCTTGCGGCACTCCGCCGAGCACGTCATGGCGGATGCCGTGAAGCGACTTTTCCCACAAGTGCAGATCGACGTCGGACGCACCGATCATTCCGAAAAGTTTCAGTATGACTTCTTGATCGAACGTCCCTTTGGCCCCGAAGATCTGGTTGCGATCGAAGCCGAAATGGAAAAGATCGTGAAGGCCAAGCAGCCGTTTGTGCGCGAGATCGTAACGCGCGAAGCGGCGAAAAAACTTTTTTCCGAGCGTGGCGAAATGCTGAAGGTGTCACGCATCGACGACATTCCGACGGACGCCGAGATTTCAATCTTCCGGCAAGGTGATTTCATCGATCTTTGCCGTGGCCCGCATGTGCAGCGCACGGATCAAATCGGTGCCTTTCGATTGATCGACGTTTCGGGTTCTTATTGGCGCGGCGACGAACGCAATCCGATGTTGCAACGCATCTACGGCACAGCCTTCGCGGACAAGAAAGAACTCGTCGCCTATCTCGAACGCATCGAAGAAGCAAAAAAGCGCGATCACCGACGGCTCGGCCCGGCGCTCGATCTGTTCCATCTCGATCCGATTTCGCCAGGCTCGCCGTTCTTTCATGCCAAAGGCATGATCGTGTACAACCAGCTCGTCGCTTACATGCGCGAACTTTATGTGCGTTACGGCTACGACGAAGTGATGGCTCCGCTCATCTTCAACACAGATTTGTTTAAGACTTCCGGACACTACGAAAATTTCAAAGACGACATGTTCCTGTTTCCCTCGCATGAGACCGAGATGGGACTCAAGCCGATGAATTGTCCCGGGCACGCGATGATGTTCGGAATGCGCAAGCGTTCGTACCGCGAGTTGCCGCTGCGGCTCGCAGAATTTTCGCGTTTGCACCGCAACGAACGTGCCGGCGCGTTGCAAGGGCTGACGCGAGTGCGCTCTTTTGCGCAGGATGACGCGCATATTTTTTGTCGACCCGATCAAGTCGAATCCGAGCTGACACAATTCTTTCAAATGCTGCGCGAGGTGTACACGACGCTGTGTCTCGACAACGTGAGCGTTGCGGTTTCGACGCGCGGTGAGCGTTTCATCGGTGCACCCGAGCGCTGGGATATCGCCGAAAAGCGTCTTGTCGAGGCGTGTCGCGCGGCAGGCTACGAACCGGCGATCAAAAAAGGGGAAGCGGCGTTCTACGCACCGAAAGTCGAAGTGGATGTGACAGATGTGCTCGGTCGCGTTTGGACGCTTGGCACCGTGCAGCTCGACATGGCGATGCCGGAACGCTTCGGCCTCAAGTACATCACCGACGAAGGCAGCGAGGGCACACCCGAGATGTTGCATCGCGCGATCCTCGGTTCGCTCGAGCGTTTCTTCGCAATTTATCTCGAGCACACCGAGGGAGATTTCCCGCTTTGGCTTGCTCCGGTGCAGATCGTGGTTTTGCCGATCACGGATCGCCACCATGCATATGCGCAAAAAGTCGAACAAACATTGCGTGCTGCCGGACTGCGCGCGCAGGTCGATTTGCGAAACGAAAAACTCGGCTACAAGATCCGCGAAGCCGAGTTGCACAAGACTCCCATCATGGCAGTGGTGGGTGACCAAGAAGAGGCGAATGGGACCATCGCGCCTCGCCGCCGCCACGACTCGAGTGAGTCGTCGGCCACTTCGCTCGAGGCCCTTGTGGCTGAGTTGCAACGCGAAGTGGCGGATCGGCGATCTTTGAATCGGTCCCGTGGAGGAACGCAAGATCTCTCGTCCTAAAGAAGACCAAACTCGTGTAAATAAGAAAATCCGCGCTCGCGAGATCAAACTGATCGGACCCGAAGGCGAACAGCTCGGCGTTTATATGGTGGAAGACGCCATTAAAAAAGCCGAAGCGCTCGGACTCGATCTCGTCGAAGTCGCCTCCGGATCCATGCCGCCCGTGTGCAAAATCATGGATTACGGGCGACACAAATTTGAGCAACGCAAGAAGACCACCAAGAAGGGTCATGTCGCGACGCTCAAAGAAGTGAAGCTGCGTCCGAGCACCGACGAGCACGATCTTGAAGTGAAAATTCGCAAGGCGCGTGAGTTTTTGATCGACGGCGACAAG
>JADFDR010000153.1 GCA_018262735.1 Geobacter sp. | reverse complement strand
CTTACGGCGGATGACGCAGAGATTTCGGTGGCATGTCGAAAAGACGCATCGGGAGATTGCATCGAGGGGGCATCGATGAAAAAAGTCATTGTCACGGGCGGTGCAGGATTCATCGGTTCCCACACGGTCGTCGAGCTTTTCGAAGCGGGATATACGCCCGTCGTCGTGGACGATTTTTCCAATTCCCATCGCAGTGTCCTCGATGCATTGCGCGCATTGACGAGTGCGGATCTCGCGGTGTACGACCTCGATTGCACCGACGCAGAGAAACTCGCGGAGGTCTTTCGTGACGACGGGCATATTTGCGGTGCGATTCACTTCGCGGCATACAAATCCGTCGTCGAATCCGTGCGCGCGCCGCGCAAATACTACGCAAACAACATCGGTTCGCTTGTTACTCTTCTTGGTGTAATGCAGGAATTCGGTCTTGAAAATCTGGTTTTTTCATCGTCCTGCACGGTGTACGGTCAACCGGATGCTTTGCCTGTGACCGAGGCGACTCCGCTCCAGCGCGCGCAGTCGCCCTACGGATTTACGAAACAAGTTTGCGAGCAATTGATCGACGACCTGGTGGATGCAAAATCGCCACTGCGCGCGGTGACACTGCGCTATTTCAATCCGATTGGCGCGCATCCAAGCGGGCAGATCGGAGAATTGCCCATCGGTGTGCCCGACAATCTCGTTCCTTACATCACGCAAACGGCTGCGGGGCTGCGCGAAACGCTTACCGTGTTTGGCGGTGACTATGCCACGCCTGACGGATCGTGTGTTCGCGATTACATCCATGTGGTCGATCTCGCCAAGGCGCACGTCAAAGCACTCGACTGGATCACGACACAAAAAAGTGAACCCTTCAACGAAGTGTTTAATCTGGGGACGGGCGAGGGCGTATCGGTGCTGGAAGCCGTGCGCACTTTTGAAGCGGTGAACGATTTGAAGCTCAACTATACCGTCGGTGCGCGTCGCCCTGGTGATGTTGAAAAAATCTATGCCAACGTCGACAAAGCGCGAGATGTGCTGGGCTGGCGCGCTGAACTTCGGCTTGGCGATGCGATGCGCGACGCCTGGAATTGGCAAACGACGCTTGCGCAACGCGGCTTCGCAAAACAACGATGAATCCATTTCGGAAAATTGGGATGCATTTCGCTTTCTGAGCACTTTCACAAACCAGGGTTGAGGCTTTTCATCGGCGGGAAATCAATCGACATTCCGAAAGTAGAATGCATCAGAGTTCCTTTCGTCGATTTTAAGTTTCGTGTCGCGGGGAAGTGTCGGGGCGAACTGGCGCAGCAAAGCCAGCACTGCGTCACGATCTGCAAAGTGCGTGATATAGAAGCTCACCTCGGGATCTGCTGCAGAAACTTGGGGTGTCACGAGCGTGGCGACCTTTTGCCACTGCGTCGGGATCTGCCGCGCAAACCATTTGTCGTAGATCAGGATGAGCGTCACGCCTTTTCGATCGACGAGATTGGCAAGCTCGCTGGCTTGGCTTCCTCCTTCGCCGCGGAGCATGCGTCGGGCTCGCGTCGTCTCTGTCCCTAAAATGTGTCGCGCATCTTCCGAACCGAGGCCCCAGAGATCGAGTACGTATTCAGGATTGCGATAGCTCACCCATCCGAGATCGTTGACGGCGATCGGCTTCTTCCAGTATTCGACGGCGAACCGGTGCATCTGATATTGCTGTTGGTAGATGTTGAGTGCTGCGATGGGCGTAACGCGCGCGATGGTCAGGTAGGGTTCGCCCAGCAAGAGGAGAACCGCCGCCGCTCCGATTTGCCATTTTCGTTTCTGGAAATGATGCCGAAGAGAAATGACACAATAAAGAGTAGCCAGAATGAGAGCGTAGGGCTCGTAGCGTCCGCCGATGCCAAATTTCCCAAAGAAGACGTGCGCGACTCCGACGCCAAGCACCAGGCTACCAAGCAGGAAAGCCGCTTTTTTCTCGTTTGCACGCCAGCGTAGACAGAGCAAGTACCCTGCCAAAAGCAGTGCGAAGGCCAGCCGTACACCAAAGGGGTTCATGAAGGTGACGCGAACATGAAGCTCGATCGTGTCGAGGAGGGACGCGACGAATTGGGATGCGCCGCGATGATCTCCGACGCTTGCGGCAATATCGGATTTGACTTGTACGGAACTTGGAATTGCGGGAAGCCCCATCGATTTCGTAAATCCATACCAGCATCCAAAGGCAAGTCCGATGGCGAGGATGGCAATGCACGCGGGTCGCCATTGTTTGAGATAGAAAAAGAGGATGATCGCGATGAGCGCTAGGGCCATTCCTTCGAAACGGATCAGAGGCAGTGCGATCAGCGCAGCGAGACAACTCCAGCGTGGCCAAAAATCCTTTTCCGGATTGTCCGCGATTGCATCGAGAAAACCCTGAAACACGATCAGCGTGGCGAGGACATGGAGCGAGTGTTCCATTCCTGCGTAGGGAAGCCCCCAAGCGTTCATTGCGAGGCAACACAAAAGTCCGATTCCGAATCGGAAATACGAAGAAGGAAGTGGTCTGCCGGCGAGAGCTTTTTGGGACCAGACATGGTCGTTCAGGATTCGCCCCACGACATAGACGGAACTTGCCATGGCGATCAGGTTGAGGACGAGCGGCCCCCACTCGCCAAGATGAATCCATTCGGTGAAGGCGAGCAGGAACGGATAGAGAAGTGACGAGGATGGCGAAGAGGGTTCGCTCAGGTTGACGCCGTATCCGCCGCGAAGAATGTTTTCGGCAACCGCCAAATGGATGTAGGGATCGTCGAGGGAGTAGATCAAATGTCCGTCGGTGAGTTGCAACAAGCGCGTGAGAATCGCGAGGATGCCAAGGAACCAGATACCAACCAGCGAAAGCGGATATTTTTGCACTGAGATCATGGTTTGCTTTTCTCCGTCGGCAAGCGACCTGTTCCAAGCGGTATGCATTGCGCAAGGCACGCATTCTCGCACGGCGTGCGGGCGGATTCTAGAGAACCTCGAATCAATTCGACTTCAGGAATGCGGATTGTTTCCCACCGACGGAAAGCCGCAACCCGGGTCTCCGGCAGTGCTCCCAAGGCGGAATGGATCGGATTCTCTAGGGAACCTCTGAGGAATCCTGCTTTTGAAAGTCGAGTTGATTCCCCACCGACGGAAAACGCCACCCCTGATTCGCGGAAAATGGAATTGATCTGAGGTTCCCTAGAGATTCCGAGAGTGGCGAATCGGGAAAGAGGTGTCTGCGAACGGATTCAAGACTTGCAGCGTCCAGACGGCACGCTGTTCGATCCACGCTTCTTGCGTGTTCGTTTTCGCAAAGGCAATTGCGCGTTCGGCTTTTTCCGCGATGGGTGCGCGATTTTTATTGAGCTCGATCAGGTGTGTCGAGAGTCGGCGCAAATCTTGCCACGGAGAAAGAAACACGGCACCGCTCTTTCGTGCGAGATCGCGTGAGTAGGCGGTATCGTAGGCGAGGATCGGCAAACCGCTCGCGAGTGCGTCAAGCGCGTCGTGCGCAGCATCGTCACAAATAGGTGTCGCAAGCAAGAGATGGAAATTTTGGAGTTTCTCAAAAAGCGCAGCTCGCGACGGTGGCGCATCGTGAAAGGCGACGAAGCGCGCAATGCGCAACGCCTCCGCGATGCCTTGCAAATGCGCGCGCTCTTCACCTTCTCCGACGATATGGAATCGAAAGGGGAGGGCCGAGCGTTCGCGCACGCGCGCAAGCATGCGCAGCGTTTCTTCGATGCCTTTCGTCGGAGTAAGTCGCCCCAACGCAACGAGTTCGAGAGGTTGTTCGGGATCGCATAGCGCAGAGGCACGCTTGGCAAGGATTTCCGGTGCTGCAATTTGCGCTGCGCTGTGCGCAGCGTCGAGAAACTCGTGAACGCGCGGATTGTTTGCACCCCAGTTGTGCTTGAGTTTTCGTCCTTGGAGCAAAACCAAGTTGCAAAAGCGCACGGCGATTGCGATCTGGAGTTGACGCAGAGGATCGCAAAGCAATTTGCAGAGGAGCCAACTTCCGAGCGAGCGGTGTCCCGCAAGCAGCTCCAGCGTGGCCGAACGTCGAAAATCGCGATCGACGACAAAAAGGGTTTTGCGCTTGTAGTACAACGCAAACAAAATTGCGAGGAAAGTAAAAGAGCCGCCCCAAGTCATCGACAATTCGGAGTGTAGGAGATCGGATTCGCGTGTCCGTTGACCGAGTTGCGAAAGGATGACGTTCACGTCCCGCCATCCCCAAAGCAGTTTTTTTTCGCTGCGAATCGGCAGCGATTCCGCAAAGATCTTTTCTTCCATCTCATGGATGTGCAGCAGTGTCGTTTTGGTGCGTTCGTATTCTTCCGTCGAAAGGCGAGGCGCGACGAGAACGAACCGATCGAAGACGCCGCGCAAATTCTTCGCAAGCGCTTGCCACTGCTCGCCGGAGACACGCTCCACCG
>JADFDR010000152.1 GCA_018262735.1 Geobacter sp. | reverse complement strand
GATTTCAAAAATGCGACGGGGTTGTGGTTCACTTCGCGCCAAAGATCGTTGTCGATCGAACGAAAGATCAAATCGAGTTCGTTCGACCAACTCCACCACAAATTTTCACTCAGTCGCGTCAAACGGGTACGAAGGTCAATCACGCTAGCCTCGAAAAGAGTCTGCCTGTAGCTTTAACATCGGGCTTTCGAGTATTCCACAGCCTTGAATACAACGCGCGTAAACTGCCAAAGAAAAAATCCTCGACTCGATTCTTTTGTGAGTGCATGGACTTTTTCTACAGACACCGGCAGAGAACAAATCGACGGCAACGGGGAAAGCAAAGTGAAGATTTACGCGGGCAGCGCCGAACCGCTCGGCGCCACTTGGGATGGGCAAGGCGTGAACTTCGCCGTCTTTTCGGCGCATGCAACACGCATCGAGCTTTGCCTTTTCGATACGAATGCCTCTCTGCACGAAGTTCGTCTTGATCTCCCTGCGCAAACCCAGCAGGTCTGGCATGGCTATGTCGCCGGAATCGCCCCCGGGCAACTTTACGGCTATCGCGCCTCGGGTCCCTACGCTCCGGCGGAAGGGCATCGCTTCAATCCCAATACACTGCTCGTCGATCCCTATGCGCGTGCAATCACCGGCAACACGCAGTGGCACGAATCCCTGTGCGAAAACGGAAACGGACCCAACGCGCGCGACAGCGCAGCACAGACACCGCGCGGTGTCGTCCTCGATTCGCGCTTTGCATGGGAAGACGACCGCCGCCCCTGCACGGCATGGGAAGACAGCCTGATCTACGAGTGCCATGTCAAAGGGCTCACGACACTACACCCTGAAGTGTCAAAAACGCAGCGAGGAAAATTTCTGGGGCTTGCTTCGGAGCCCGTTGTGCAACATTTGCAATCCCTCGGCGTTACTGCCGTCGAACTCTTGCCGATTCAACAAGCCTTTTCCGAGCGCCATCTCGCGGAACGGAATCTCACGAACTATTGGGGCTACAACAGCCTTGGTTATTTCGCGCCGGATTTTCGTTTCGCGAATGGTTCCCTTGGCGAACAAGTCATCGAATTCAAAACCATGGTCAAAGCGTTGCACCGCGCCAACATCGAAGTGATTCTCGACGTCGTCTACAACCACACCGCCGAAGGTGACCACTTGGGTCCTACACTTTCGTGGCGCGGACTCGCCAACGCCAACTATTATCTTCTGGATCCCGAGGATCGCGCACGCTATCTCGACCTCACCGGCTGCGGAAACACCGTCGATATGCGACGCACAGCCGCCTTGCGCATGATGATGGATAGCCTGCGTTATTGGGTGCAAGAAATGCACGTCGACGGCTTTCGCTTTGATCTCGCTTCCGCACTCGCGCGTACACAAAAAGGTTTCGATCCCGAGAGCGGATTTTTGCAAGCGATTGCACAAGATCCTGTGCTCTCGCAAGTAAAACTCATCGCCGAACCGTGGGATCTCGGATTCAGCGGCGATCAAACCGGGAAATTCCCAATCGAATGGTCCGAATGGAATGCGCGTTATCGCGATCACGTGCGACGCTTTTGGCGCGGCGACGCAGGAGAGCTACGCTACTTTGCGTCACGCCTTACGGGTAGCAGCGATCTGTTTGCACCCAACCGTCGCGATCCTCGCGCCAGCATCAACTACGTCGCCTGCCACGATGGATTCACGTTGCGCGATTGGACAAGTTACGAACAAAAGCACAATCAAAGCAACGGCGAAAACAACCGTGACGGAATGCAAGAAAATGAGAGTCGCAATTGGGGACACGAGGGTGTGACGCAAGACCAAAAAATACTTGCCTTGCGCAGCCGCGCAGTGCGCAACGCCCTAGCAACGCTGGCATTTTCTCTCGGAGTTCCGATGCTCGCGCAAGGCGACGAGATGGGGCGCACACAAGACGGAAACAACAACGCATACTGCCAAGACAACGCGATCAGCTGGGTGAACTGGGACCTCGATTCCGAACAACGCACACTCCTGGAATTCACACGAAAAGTTTTTGCTCTCCGTCGCGCACTACCTGCTTTTCGACGTCGCGATTTCTTTTCGGGACAAACCTTCGCAGACCGCTCCGGCAAAGATCTCACTTGGTTCTGCAGCGACGGATCCGAAATGCAGCACGAAAACTGGTTGGATCGCAATCTCTGTGCATTGCAGATGCTGATCCAAACGCCTTCGGGTCTTGCTGCTCGACGCGATGCACATCGCGCCGAGCAAGACCTCCCGCGCAGATCGTCGGACACCCGCGCAACTCCCCTGCTCCTGCTCGCAAACGGAGACGATGTCGCGTGCGATTTTCGCTTGCCCGCTCGGGTGTCCGAAACGAACTGGAAAATCCTTGTGAGCACTGACTCGGAACACAGCGAAGGCGAACGACACCAAAATAGGATCACACTTGGAGCCTACAGCATTGTGCTCCTGAACCACGAGGCCTAGTGAAAATGCGCAAATTCCATGATTCGAGCACATGCGCTGCATCGGCCACCCTGCTTGAAGTTTGTGCTGACGATCAAAGCCGCCTCTCCACGGGTGATCTTCACGATCCACATCGCATCTTGGGTGTTCATGAAATTCATCTCGGCGAACAATCGCTACTCGACATCCACTCTCAAGGCTCTTTGCACGAGACATCTCACGCAAAATCCACCGATGCGGCATCGGCTTCGCTTGCGCGAAACGGTCTTGTGGTGCGCGCCTTCCATCCCGAAGCGCTGCGCGTCGAGTGCTGTCTTCCGGGTGGAGCGCACTTCGAAATGAAGCCTCTCGCACCGACCGGGCTCTTTGCGGCGTTCTTGCCCAATCAATGCCTGCCGCTCATCTACACACTTCGGTTTCACTTCGCAGGCGCAAGCAGCATGGAAACCGAAGATCCGTATCGTTTTCTGCCGACGGTGAACGAACACGATCTCGATCTTTTCGGCGAAGGTCGAAACTACAAACTCTGGAAGATGTTGGGTGCGCATCCACGCCGCATCGACGGCGTCGACGGAATTGCATTCTCCGTGTGGGCTCCCAACGCACGGCGCGTCAGCGTGATTGGCGACTTCTGTCATTGGGACGGCCGCGTCTTTCCCATGCGCAGCCTGGGCGCGTCCGGTGTTTTCGAACTTTTCTTACCTCGCCTCACGCCTGGCACGTTGTACAAATTTGAAATCCATACTCAATCCGGAACATTGCAGCGCAAAGCGGATCCGTTTGCTTTTTCCTGCGAAGAACCTTCGCGTACTGCATCACGCTTTTTTGTGTCTACTTATGAGTGGCAAGATACCGCGTGGATGCAAACGCGATGCACTCGCGATCCCCTGAAAGAACCACTCTCCATTTATGAAGTACACCTCGGATCCTGGGCGCGCGTACCCGAAGATCATCATCGCTTCTTGCGCTACCGCGAAATCGCACCCCGTTTGATCGCGCATGCAAAACGCTTCGGTTTCACGCACCTCGAACTCATGCCAATCGCCGAACATCCCTTCACGGATTCGTGGGGCTATCAAGTCTCGGGTTATTACGCACCGACGGCGCGCTTCGGCACGCCCGACGATTTTCGATTTTTCGTCGACCTTTGCCATCAAAACGGCATCGGCGTCATTCTCGACTGGGTACCCGCGCATTTTCCGAAAGACGATTTCGCACTGCGCCAATTCGACGGCACAGCGCTCTACGAACACGAAGATCCGCGCCGCGCCGAACATCCGGACTGGGGAACATTGATATTCAATTACGCACGCAACGAAGTGCGAAATTTCTTGATCGCCAACGCCTTGTACTGGCTCGAAGAATTTCACGTGGACGGACTACGCAGCGACGCGGTCGCGTCCATGCTCTATCTCGATTACAGCCGCAAAGAAAACGATTGGATTCCCAACGCCATGGGAGGACGCGAAAATCTCGACGCGGTGCAATTCTTGAAAGAACTCAATACGGTGTTACACAGAGAACATCCAGGCTGCATGAGCATTGCCGAAGAATCGACGGCTTGGCACGGCGTAAGTCGTCCTGTCTGGGAAGGCGGGCTTGGCTTCACACTGAAATGGAATATGGGATGGATGCACGACACCCTGCACTACTTTGCAAGAAACCCATTTCACCGACGGCATCATCAAGACGATCTTCGCTTCGCGATGCTCTACGAATATTCCGAAAACTTCGTCATGCCCCTCTCGCACGACGAAGTCGTACATGGGAAACGGTCTCTCCTCGAGAAAATGCCCGGCGATCTTTGGCAAAAATTTGCCAATCTTCGTTTGCTGCTCAGCTACCAATACACACGCCCCGGGAAAAAACTTCTGTTCATGGGAACCGAGATCGCTTCACCCAACGAATGGAATTGCAATCAAAGCCTCGATTGGCATTTGCTGTCGACACCCGAACGTGTTGGCCTTACACGCTTCCTCGAAGATCTCGGCGCGCTCTACCAAAGCGCACCTTGCCTATGGCGCTTCGATCAC
>JADFDR010000151.1 GCA_018262735.1 Geobacter sp. | reverse complement strand
ATCCCGCAGCGTCGTCTTGCCAGCACTCGTCGCCGAGTGAGAGCATGCCCTTTGCTCGCGTGAGTCCAGCAATGCAACGCAACAAAGTCGTTTTGCCCGATCCCGAAGCTCCGGTGATCGCGGTGATGCCGCGCGCAGGGATGTCGAAGGTGGCGTCGAGCGCAAAGCCATGCAAGGGGAGCGTGAAATTTCCGCGAAGACTCGTGTTCATACTGCCCGTTTGCTGCGTTGGTTGAAGTAATACACAAGAAAGAGTATGGCGAATGCGAAGACCAAATTTCCGGCGGCTAGCCAGTGCGCTTGTGTGTAGGCGACGGCTTCGACGTGATCGTAAATCGCGACCGAGAGTACGCGCGTTTTGCCGGGGATGTTGCCGCCAATCATGAGCACGACACCAAATTCGCCGATCGTGTGCGCAAAGCTCAAGACGGCGGCGGTGATGAGCCCGCGTCGTGCGAGCGGTAGTGCCACCGACGTAAAACGATCCCAGGCATTGGCGCGCAAGGTGGCGGCGACTTCGAGCGGGCGCGTGCCCATTTCTTCGAAAGCATTTTGAATGGGTTGCACTGCGAACGGCAGCGAATACAAGACCGAACCGATCACGAGCCCCGGGAAGGAGAATGCGAGCGTGCCGAGACCCCATTTCTGGGTTAGGGCACCGAGGATGCCATTCGGACCGAGTGCGAGCAGCAAGTAAAACCCGAGTACCGTCGGTGGCAAAACGAGCGGCAAGGCTACGATGGCATTAACGACGCTTTTCAGTGTCGAGTGAGTTTGCGCAAGCCACCATGCGAGGGGGATTCCGAGTACGAGCAAGATGAGCGTTGTGGAGAAGGCAAGCCGCAGCGTGAGCCCGATGGCAGTCAGGTCGGCGGAAAGATCGGGAGTCATGCAAGACCTCGCCGCGCGGGGTACGCGGATGCGCAGTGTCGGTGTGTGTCGCGAGATGCGAAGTTTGCGTGCAGAGGAGATCGTCGCTCTGTGTGGATTGCCAGTGCCGCAACATACGACGCGGGGTTCCGCAGTGCTTTGCGCAACGTCTCGTGCAAAAGGACAGAGTTCTGTTTCATGGCAAGTCGTATCCGCTGTTTTCTAAAATCGCTTGTGCCGAGGGGGTTTTTAGGAATGCAAGGAAAGCTTTGGCTGCAAGGTTGGATGATCCGCGCTGCAGCAAGACCGCGTCTTGCACGATCGGCGAGTAGAGCGTGCGCGGCACGAGCCAGTAGGAGCCTTCATACGCTTTCCCGTGTCGTTTGATCTGTGCGAGTGCCAGAAAGCCAAGCTGCGCATTTCCGCTGACGACGAATTGTTGTGTTTGCGCGATGTTTTCGCCAAAGACGAGCCGATCTTGCAAGTCGTTCCAGAGGCCCAGTGTCTCGAGGGTTTGCTTTGCGGCGGCGCCGTACGGAACGATGCGCGGGTTGCCGATCGCAAGTTTTTCGAAACGACTATTCCGCAGTACGTTTCCGTCGGTGTCGATAAAATTTTCCTTGTTGCTCCAGAGCACGAGTTTGCCAACGGCATAGGAAAAGCGCGTATTGGCAACGCTGTGCTTTTCGGCTTCGAGGCGCTCCGGATGTTCGCGATCTGCGGCGAGAAAAAGATCGAACGGGGCTCCTTGCGTGATCTGTGTGTAGAGCTTGGCGGTAGAGCCATAGCTCGCGACGACTTCGTGTCCGGTTTGTGCGCGAAACTCTTGAGCAAGAACTTCCATCGTGTTTGCGAAATTGGATGCTACGGCTGCATGCAGCTTGTCTGCGTGTGCAATTCCGGAGAGACAAAGGATCAATCCCGCGATCACGGTTACGAATGGTGTCGACGAGAAGAGCGTTTTCATGTGCGACCCTTTTGTGTGTAAGTTTTGGAGAACGGCGTGTGGAAATTGCATGGAGTGGAGATTGGGGGATGTGAACCAAGCCGAATGGTGCGCACTGCGATGCCGAGTCGGAGCCGCGCGCGATGCGGCTTAGGATTCGTTGTTTTGCGAGATCTCCGGCAAATCGACGACGACATTCGTGGCTTTGATCGACGCGACGACCATCTTGCCAGGCTCGAGTTCGAGTTGATCGGCTGCCTCGCGACTCATCAGGGACACTACTCGGTGTGGCCCTGCTTGAATGTCGACTTGCGCCATGACCTTGTCTTTGATGACGCGCGTGACGATGCCGGGGAAGCGATTGCGCGCCGACTGCGCGACGACTTGCTCGGGCTCGATGGGTTTTGCGTTCTTTGCCATGAAACGCGCGAGATCTTTGCCGTCGATCAGGCGATGCCCGCCTTCGGTGCGTCGCGTGTCGAGCTCGCCGCTTTCGGTCCAGCGTCGCACCGTATCCGTGCTCACGCCGAGCAGTGATGCGACTTGCCCGATCTTGTACTGGGCTTTTCTGAGGTTCTTCGGTGGGTTCATGGGATGTTCCGCAAGGTGCATGGTGGAGTTGGTGCTCGCACGGGTTGCGCGAGGCGCTGCCGAAAGGTGATAGTCAAAAATCCAATTTTTGCAAGGTTACGGTTGTTTTTTTCTACGAAATACGATTTTCCAGAATGACCGGAAGTGCCGTGCATCGCTTCGTATTTCCTGCCGAGTGTGCGCAGAGCGCCTCCGGTCGAGCAAGAGTTGTTTAGCAATCGCGCACACGCTCCGATAGGACGGAACGGAACAAGAAAAGTGCCACGAAGGCAGAGTGCGTTGCACCCTCTCCCGAACGTGGAGATTTTCTTCCGGAATGTAAAATCGACCGACATTGGTCTCGCGCATCCCGGTAATCTTGTTGCGCGACTTGTGTGACTTCGAGGGGGAAATCATGACGAAATCGATCCGGTTCAAAACGATGACTGCGTTTGTGTGTAGCGCTTTGATGTTTGCTTGTGGCGGGAGCAAAGAAGAAGCGCCCGATACCGCGGAGCAAGACGTTGCTCCGGTGGAGCGCAGCAATCAGGCACCCAAGCTTTCTCGGATTTGGTTTGAGCCCGAAACTCCGACACCGGGTGGTGTTCTCTATGTCAAAACGAGTGCGAGCGATCCAGACGGAGATCCCGTTCGCTTCAGCTACGCCTGGCGCGCGAATGGGAGAGCGCTCACCGAGGCCGGAGAGATGATCAATCTCACGAACCTCACGCGCGGCGATCACCTCGAAGTGACGGTTTCTGCGTCCGACGGCAAGGCGACTTCAGAGACGAAAAGTTTGACTGTGACGCTTGGCAATCAGGCTCCCGTCGTGCAGTCGATTCACATTGCTTTTTCGGGCGGAGAAGGAGCTCAAAGCGGAACTCTGGTCGCGACGCCGACTGCAAAAGACTCCGACGGAGACGAGCTTACATTTCTCTATCGCTGGGCGGTGGATGGCAAAGAAGTCGACGGAGCGGGTCAGACCTTCGACACGGCGCCCTACGGCAAGGGCGAAAAATTTCAGGTTACGGTGATTGCGAACGATGGCGAACTTGATTCGCTGCCGCTGATGAGCGACCCGATCGAAATGATGAATCGCCCGCCGCATGTCGTGTCGACACCACCAAGTGTCAATGCGGAAGGAGAGTTCCGCTATCAAGTCAAAGCGGAAGATCCGGATGGAGATCGGTTGCTTCGCTACAGCTTGGGCCAAGGGCCGGAAGGAATGACGGTGGATAGCGTTTCCGGCGAGGTGGTTTGGAAGCCATCGGAAAAACAAGTGGGCACGCACTCCATTGTGATCGCCGTCAAAGACAGTCAGGGAGCTGTGGGATTGCAAGAGTTTCGGCTGGATATCAAATTAACAGAAGCTGCACCGCCGCCGGTCGTCGAACCAAAGCCCGCGCCCGACGAAGAAGCGGAACCGAAAGAAGTGTCGGAGCCGACGGAAACGCCAGAGCCCGTCGAGAAGCCGGAGGCGGCGAATACGGAAGATTGATGAGCGAGGGGGTATCGCTCCGTCCATTTTCTTGTGTAGAGCGAGACGGGTTTCTGCGGGTCGTGTTCGGAGAGGCCTCGGGTTCATCCCGCTTTCTGTATGCAGATTGATTTTCTGCCGACGGAAAGCATCATCCTCGGTTTGTGACAGTGCTCAAAAAACGGAATGGATTCGAGTTTTCGAGACGCCTCGGATCCACCCCGCTTTCGAAAGACGAGTTGATTTTTCACCGACGGGAAACATCCGCCCTAATGCTCAAAAAACGGAATGGATTCGAGTTTCCTAATCGGAAATTTCGTATTCCTTGATTTTGTAGAGCAGCGCACGGTGGCTGATGTCGAGCAACTTGGCTGCGTGCGTGCGATTGCCATTGGTGGCACGCAATGCTTTGAGGATCAACTCGGTTTCGATCTTTTGGCGTGCGTGGCGTAGCGAGAATTTCTCGGAAAAGTTTGTGTCGTGCGCGGCAGCGTCAGCGGTGTCGCCGAGAATGTTGCTGGGTAATTCTCGACACGAAATGGTGTCTCCTTTGCAGAGAATCACTGCGCGCTCGATGACGTTTTCAAGCTCGCGCACATTGCCAGGCCACGCATACGCAAAAAGGTGTTGAAGA
>JADFDR010000150.1 GCA_018262735.1 Geobacter sp. | reverse complement strand
GCAATGCAAGACCCATTTGGATTTTGAAATCATCGAGATCGTCTTTCGACAAATACCCGGAATGCGGATCGAGTGGGCCCGAAAATGCGTTGAGATAAAAGGAGTAGATATCGTCGGCCTTGCGCTCGCGGACACGCTTCGTAGCGAGTTCATACCGGTGCACGATCCGCGGCTTGGCTTCTTCGAGCGTGAGTCCGCTTGCCAAATCGTTTGCCACTTCGAGGTGTAACATTTTTGTTTGGAACGCCAGTCGCTCCTCGGTTGTCTTCGGAGAAGGGCGCTTTTCGGGATCGAGTTGCATCGAAAGTGTTTTGTCGACGCTGAAGTTTGGATCGTTCAAGACGGTTGCGGCATGTTTTTCGATTTCCTGGGCGCGCGTCAGCACTTGCTGCTGGATTTCGAAGAGCGTGCTGCAATTTGCATTTTTGATTTTGCCGATGCTGCCCGTAAGCGAATTGCCAATTTCTTCGAGCTCGCTTTGCGTAAACAAACTGTGCATGGGATCGAGGTCGCGCAAGAATGCGTCGCGAACGCGCTTTTCGAAGTCGGCGTTCAGAGCGCGGTAGCGAACATGTTTGGCGAGATAGCTCTCCATCAAGAGAGGCATGGTTTCGCAGATGAGCGGCGTGTCGGCGAAACTCGCGCTGGGGAAGAGGAGCCAAAGTCCGAGCAGAGCAAGAATGGGAAGTGTGCAGATTGTTTTCAGTTTCATCGGTGGGTTCCTATGGGCTCTTTGCAACGTCCTTTGCAGCAAGATGATCGAGCTTGGTGCAAGGGTGTGCTCGGTTTGTCGCGGATGCGGAAAGATGATTCCGAAAGCGGCAAAAAACTTCATCATCTTGACAGAGGAATTTCGTTCGCACTGCAATTTCTCGCCGCTTTCGGGCAGTTTTTCGCTGCCACGACGCGCACTCCCCGCATGGTTTTGTGCAATGATACGAGGTGCCGTTCGCTTGCTTTTTTCGGGCCACTGCGTCGGACGGCAAACCGAAAAAAAGCAAAAATCATCTCACGCAACGGCGGGATTTCATGCGCCAGTATCTGGATCTTCTGCAACGCATTTTGGACGAAGGCAGCGCGAAGGGCGATCGAACCGGCACGGGAACGATCAGTGTCTTTGGGCATCAGATGCGCTTTGATTTGCGTGCAGGTTTTCCGTTGCTTACAACCAAAAAGCTTCATCTGAAGTCGATCGTTCATGAGCTTTTGTGGTTCGTCTCGGGCGATACGAACATTCAATATCTGCAAGATCACGGCGTGCGCATCTGGAACGAATGGGCCGATGCGAACGGTGATCTGGGTCCGGTGTATGGCCGTCAGTGGCGTGCCTGGCAAACAGCGTCGGGTGACACCGTCGATCAGCTTGCGCAAGTTGTCGGGCAAATCCGGAGCAATCCCGATTCGCGACGCTTGATTGTGAGTGCGTGGAACGTCGGAGATTTGCCGAGGATGGCACTTCCGCCATGTCACTTGTTGTTTCAGTTCTACGTTGCCGACGGGCGGCTTTCGTGTCAGCTCTATCAACGCAGCGCAGACGTCTTCCTCGGTGTGCCCTTCAACATCGCGTCGTATGCGCTCCTCACGCTGATGGTGGCGCAAGTGACGGGGCTCGAACCCGGCGACTTCGTGCACAGCTTTGGCGATGTGCATCTGTATCGCGATCACATCGAGCAAGCGAAGCTGCAACTTGCGCGTACGCCGCGCGATCTTCCGACGCTGAAGATCAATCCCGAGATCAAGAATCTTTTCGAATTTCGCTTCGAGGATTTTCGACTTGAAAACTACGATCCCGCACCGGCGATCGCAGCACGGGTTTCGGTGTGAGAGTTTCGATCATCGCGGCCGTTTCGGAAAACGATGTGATTGGCCACGACAACCGCTTGCCGTGGCGTTTGCCGGCGGATCTTCAGCATTTCAAAACGCTCACGACGGGGCACTGCGTGGTCATGGGCCGCAAGACGTGGGCATCGATCGGGCGTGCGCTTCCCAATCGTCAATCGATCGTCGTAAGTCGCGATCCGAATTTTCAGGCCATCGGTGCGCAGGTGGCGCCTTCCCTCGAAGAAGCCTTGCGTTGCGCGCGAGCCGGCAGCGAAATTTTTTTGATCGGTGGTGAAGAGATTTTTCGGCGTGGTCTCGAGTTGGCAAATCGGATTTATCTCACGCGCGTCCACGCCCACGTCGAAGGCGATGCCTATTTCCCAAAAGACTGGATGCAAAACTGGAAGCTCCTTTCCGATGAGCGACACTTTGCCGATGTCAAAAACGATCACGACTTCAGCTTCCAAACCTTCGAACGAGCGTAGAGAGCAGTCGGTTTCTTCCGTCTTCGAAATGCGAATTGATTTTCCACCGACGGAAAACATCAGCTCTGGTTTGAGAAAGCCTCAAAAACGAAATGAAGCAGGGGCTCCGTAGATAGAAGACGATTTGCGCTAGCGCTTTGAAAGCGTTTGGGCAGGCGCAGAAGCCAGCCACAGTCAATTCCATAAAATTGTTTTATTGAACAATGCAAGTGCTCGCGGAAGTAGCGTCCACCGCCACACGCGGGTTCGTGTACGACGCAAGCCAGAACATCACGCACGAGATCTTCGGCGGCGCAATCACGGCGACATCCAGATACGAAGCATTCGGTGGCGTGCGAGCGACAAGCGGAAGTGTCACGTCCGATCGCGGCTTCGCATCCGCCATGCGCGAGAGCACGACCGATCTCATCGCCATGGGAGCCCGCCACTACGACCCCGCGACCGGAACGTTCCTGCAAACCGATCCGCTCTATCTCACGACCAACGAACTCTACGCCTACGCCAACAACAACCCCTACGCCTACTGGGATCCGTCGGGGCTTAAGCGCCAGAATTACGGCATCTCATCGAACACCGGCGATGATGCCTGGATATCCAATCTGTTTTCATTAGGCGACACAGGATCGGGTAGCTCGACATGGAGTTCCGAAGGGCCGACGATAACGCATAGCTATGCGGGATTGTCGGGCGCTTCGCAAGGGAGCGGCGGCATTACCACTGGCGATGTGATTGCTGCAGGGGTAGTCGCCGGTGCCATTGCATTGCCAATTGACGGTCCGTTCGGTGATGTGGCTGCGCTCGCGGCCTTCGGTTCAAGAGCAGCGCAGGTTGCGGGGGCGGTGGGTGGTACGGCGCTCCTCGTCAAGATGAACTCTGAAATCCGCAGTCTAACGGAGAGGGCCGCCGGACCAAGGGGAGTCCAGTATTCACTGCGCGTGATGAGCAGCGGCATGTATCCATGCTATGGGTGCTCGTCTGGTGTAACACGACTCGACGCTGGTGATGTCTGGAAGTATGGAGAAACCATCAATCCTGCCAGTCGCTATTCGGAAGCATTCTTGAGAAGCAACAATCTTGTGCAGGTTGATGAGTTCTATGGTACCCAGATCGAGATCAAGGTGGTTGAGAAGTTGAAGATTTACAATCACTTCTGGACTCGCGGCGAGTTGCCACCCGGGAATAGGATATTTCGGTAGTTATGGATTTTGGAATTGCGATTGAAACGGATGTGGAGGGGTTTCGCAGAACGCCTCTAGTCCAGAGGGTCTCGGACTCTCTGCGCGACTGTCTTCGGGACAAAAAGTTCGGCAGCGGTGTAGAACGTGTCATTGTTGGTTTCATCTGCCAACGGATCGTTCCCGGATTTGAATCGTTCGCAAAACGAGAGAGGGAGCCGAAGTTTAAGGCTAGGCAAGTCGTGGAATTGATCGACGGTGGTAACAAGGAGTTGACGAATACGTTTAGTTACGACGTCAAGCTAAATCCGATGCAGTATGAGCAATTCGTCACGGCTTCGGAGAGTGAGGCCCTGAGGTTATTCGCCGACGTTCTTATAGGATCTCTCACGAAGCTTGATGCGATTCCTGCTGAGGTTGAGGACTTCGATGTTGAGGGATTTAAGTCGGCGTCGATAGCCTGCCTCCGCGAGCTGGTTGCTAGTAGGTAGATATGCTCCTCGCCCAGGCGCAGAACGTACTACACCAATCAGAGTAACACCCCGCTGAACCACAACCTCAAAAAATTCCACCGCCCCGCGGATCGCACGGGCGACGGCGTGGGGGATTATTCGATGGAGTTCGCGTACTACACGAACGATGCGGTGTATGCGCACACGGATGGCCTTGGGCACACGACGCGGTTTGAGTACAACCCGTTTAATGGGCGCACGGATGTGACGCATCCCGACGGTGGGCGCGAGACCCATTTTTATGACTCGCACATGAACGTGGTGCGGTTCGTAAGCCCGGAAGGCCGCGTCGAGGAGAACGAGTACGACAAGGAGAAGAAGGAGCGCACGGTCGAGCGCGATCCGTTTGGGTTTGCGACGCAGATGGCGTACGACGCCGCCGGTCGCGAAGCGCAAACGGTTTATGATGAACTCGGGCGTGCGCGCTCGGTGACGGTTGCGGTGGGAACCAGTGATGAAGCGACCACCACGTTTACCTATGACCTGATGGGAAGGTTGCTGACCCGCACCGATGCAGAAAATCA
>JADFDR010000014.1 GCA_018262735.1 Geobacter sp. | reverse complement strand
GGCCGGCTTCGAGATCTTTGCGGCGCTTGATGAAGGCCGGCGGATCGAGCACGACGATGTCGAAGCGTTCGCCGGCATCGTGCAGCAACTTCAGGGTTTCGAAGGCGTCACCTTTTTGTGTCGCAACGCGATTTTCAACGCCATTGAGTCTTGCATTTTGGGTTACGACTTCGAGTGCAGACGCCGAGGCATCGACGCAAAGCACTTCGGCGGCACCGGCGGTGGCAGCTTGCACGCCCCAACCACCGACGTAGCTGAATACGTCGAGCACGCGCGCGCCTTTGGCGAGCGTCATGAGGCGGGCGCGGTTGTCGCGGTGATCGTAGAACCAACCGGTCTTTTGCCCCGCTCGCACCGGTGCATGGAAGCGCACGCCGTTTTCGACAAGCTCGACGAAGTCCGGCACTTCGCCGTATGCGACGCGAATTTCTTCCGGCAGATTTTCGAGTGCACGCGAGCTCGAGTCGTTGCGAAGCAAAACACCGCGCGGCGCAAGCATTTGCACGAGTGCACCCACGACTTCTTCCTGCATGGCCGCCATGCCCGCAGAGTTGATTTGCACGACGAGTACGTCGCCGTAGCGATCGACGACGAGACCGGAAAGTCCGTCGCTATCGCCATACACCAAGCGATAATGTGGCGTTGCAAAGAGTCGCGTACGCAAAGCGAGTGCACGCGCGAGGCGTGCTTCGAGGAGCTTGCGGTCGAGCAGAGTGTCACCTTTTCGTGTATAGAGGCGTGCGGTGATCAGTGTATTCGGATTGACGAAGGCTGAGCCCTGCGTGCGCCCGCGGCTGTCCATCACCGTGACTTGCGCACCGACGGAAAAGCTTTTGAGTGGTGTTGCAGCGGTGTCGATTTCGTTTGAATAGATCCACAAGTGCCCCGCGCGCAGGCGCCGTTCTTCGCCTTTCTTCAAGCGCAGTTCAGGCAAGCGCATGGGTGACCTCGTGGTCGAAAAGGGTTGCGCCGGATGCTGCGCATGCAAGCGATGTGCATGCAAGCGATGCGTAGCGCGAGTGGTGGCGGCCTTGTGCGCGGTCGATCCGGGAGCGCTGAGTTTGTGTGAGTGCGCGCGGTTCGCTTCGAACGGAGCTCCAGGCCCGCACGACGAATGCGCACGCTCGCGAGCATTCAAAGTTTGCAGAGAAAAAATTCATATGCGACACATTTTAGTTTCCGTTGAATTTTGCGGCGCGCTTTTCGAGAAAAGCGCGGATTCCTTCTTGGGCGTCGGCGCTGCGCGATGCTGCGGCGATGCTGCGGGCTTCGTTTTCGAGTTGCGATTCGAGGGTTTCGTGGTCGCTGCGTGCGATCAAGTTTTTCACGCTGCCAAAAGACTGGGTCGGTCCGGCGGCGAGTTGCTTCGCGAGGGCTTGCGCGCTGTTCAAGAGTTCCGTGGCGGGAACGATTTGGTTCACGATTCCCCATTCGAGTGCTTCCTGCGCACTGAGCACGCGGTTCGTGAGCATGAGTTCGAGTGCGCGCTTGCGGCCAAGCAGGCGTGGCAAGAAATAGGTCGCGCTGCCATCGGGTGTGAGACCCACTTTTGTGTAGGCCATTGTGAACTTGGCGGTGTCGCTAGCGATCGCGAGATCGGCAGCGCAAGCGAGGCTAAAGCCCGCACCGGCGGCGGTGCCGTTGATCGCGGCCACGACCGGCGCGTGCATGTGCACGAACTGTGCGATCGCGGCGTGCAAGTAGGCGGTGATTTCCTTCAAGAGCCGCGGCATCGCTTCGTTCGCCGAAGCAAAGGCAGCAAGATCGCCACCGGCGCTGAACATTTTGCCCGCACCTGTGATCAAGACTGCACGTATGTCCGGGTTGGCGTCACAAGAAAGTGACACTTCGAAGAGATCCTTCACCATTTGCAGGTTCATCGAATTGGCGGCTTGTTCGCGGTTCAGTGTGATCGAGGCAACACCCTCTTGAAGATCAAAAAGCAGAGTTTCAAATTTCACGGGTTCTCCTTCGCTCCTTTGCTTCGCCTTGTGAAACGCAGTGCAAGACGGTGCCGATTTTCATGCAAAATAGAAATGCCATACCCAGGCGATTTGCAAAATTGCATGATCTATTTTTGTGTTACTTGCGAAACAAGTCCTTCTTGCGGTCTCCGGGGATGTACTTCCAAGATGAGATCCAGCTCTTCTTGGGAAAGATTTTCTTCTGCGGCATTGAACAAAGTCCGCTCTTCAAAGCGCACGTGATCGTGGAGCAGCTCTGCAAAGCGTGCGAGACTTTCTGCGTCGCGTTTTTGTGTATTGCGTATACACTCGCGAAGTTCGCGGTGTTCGCGATGAAAGCGCGCAAGCATTTCGTCGATTTCCGGCAAGGATTTCTTTTCGAGCGGCGGAATCATGAATTTTTCTTCGACACAAAAATGTGGATCCAGTTCGTTGGCAAAAGCTTTTTCCACTTGATCCCATGCTTGTGCGACGCTGAAATTGCCGCGTCCTGCCGCGCAGCGCGATACGGTGCGTGCGAGAACGAGCGCCGAGTGGTGTTCGTCCGAAAGCGCTTCGAGTTGCGGACAGCGTTTCATGCTCGTTCTTCCATTTTTGCGGTGGCATTGTTTGGGGGCGATGTGCGCGACGTGGTGCAGCTTTTCTCGGGCACAAACCTACAAAACTCACTTGATGCTGCCCAGCGCATGGTCTGCCTGCACGCGACTCCGCCCAATATCCCACCGGCGTGGAGCAAACGGGTGTTATGGAGATTTGCGCAGAGTTGCACGCGACTCCGCCTGGCATCCCCACCTGCGCCCGTCGCAGAGCAAAGTGCGTCGAGTTGTCGGCGAGCTTGGTGGGGCGCAAATTGCAAACCGTTTCAGAGTCTTGTCGTTTCAACGCAACGCACCGAGGGTTGCGCAGCGCAGGTTGACTTCGAATCCTTACACCTGCGCTGCGGCTGGAGTTTCGGTGCCAAGAGGAGCTTCTTTCGCGGCGTCGAGATCTTGTGCGAGTGTACGACTTGCGAGCAAAAAGAAGATCGTCGCGAGTGCGCCACCGACGAGCGCCGCGCCGAGGAGCGAGTAACGAATGGCAACGATTCCGTAGCGTTCTTGCAAGAGATCGTTGGTAATGCCGATTGCTTGCGTGCCGATGCCAAGCCCCACCATGTTCACCACGAAGAGCAAAATCGCTGAGGCAAGCGCGCGCATGTGCAAGCGCGCGAGCCCTTGCGTCATCGCGAACATCGGCCCCAGATACATCGCGCCGAAAACAGAGAATGGAAAGTAACACCAAAGTGCGACATTTGGATTTTCGAAAAAAAGGAACGGGATTGCGAGAGGAGCCGTGATCGTGGAGACGATTGCGGAGAGATACATATTCCAGCGTACGTCGCGCCGTGCGAGATGGTCGGTGAGAAAACCACCGAGCGAAGAACCGATTGCGCCGCCAAGCCCGGCCGCAAGACCAACGCTGAGGCCGATCTCGGCGCTCGGCAGTTCGTGTACGCGGCGCAAGAACGTCGGCACCCAGCTCGCAAAGCCGTAGCCGCAGATCGATTGAAACGCAGTCGCAAGCACGAGAAAAACGAAGGAGCGTTTCGTTGCGAGATAACACAAAACGGTTTTCAGACTTTCCGGTTCGGCAGAGTTCGAAATGCCTTCGGAGTGTCCGCGTGCGGGTTCGCGCACCGTGAAGCGCACGAGTATCGCAAGCAGAAGGCCGGGTGCACCGACGACAAAAAATGCAGTACGCCACGAAAACCAATCGTCCATGTATCCGCCCACGCAGTAGCCAAGAAAAATGCCGATGTAGATGCCGGTGCCGTAGATTGCCAGTGCGCTCGCCCGGCGCTCCGGCGGAAAATAATCCGAGATCAACGAATGCGCGGGCGGACTTCCGGCAGCTTCTCCGATACCGACACCAATTCGTGACGCTGCGAGTTGCACGAAGTTTTGTGCCAATCCGCAAGCCACCGTCATGGCACTCCAAAGCCCAAGACCAATCGCGATGATCGTGCGACGCGAACCTCGATCGGCCCAGCGCGCAATGGGAATTCCGAGACAGATGTAGAACACCACGAAAGCGGGGCCGGTGAGGAAACCCATTGCAGTGTCGGAGACATCGAGATCTTTTTTGATCGATTCAAGGAGAATGGCGAGGATTTGACGATCGATGAAGTTGAAGACGTACACCAAGCACAGTACGGCAAGGACGTAGTAGGCGTATGCCAACGAGGTCGAGTTTTCCGTCGGAGAAGGTTCTTTCGAGATCATGACTTTCCTTTTCAAAATGGCGAACTCTTTTGCGCAGTGCGTTGCGATGCCGACAGCCTTTCATGCGTGATGTCCGCTCACAACTTTTTGCATCGAAGTTTGTATCGAAGAGAATGGCGAGAGATTTTTTTGCGCTCTCCGCTGTATAGCAAGCGAGTTGATGTTGCATCGTGACTTGCCGCGTCGAACTTGTGCGAAAAGTTTTCCATCGGAGAGCTTTGATGTTTCGCTTCCTTGCACGAGTTGCTGCCGAACTGCGCAAAAAGATTTTCGTCTCGATTTTTCACGATCGTCAATCGGACTCTTGCGGTACGAATCAAAACGGAAGAGAGCGATTTTCCAAAGTACAGTTTTCGTTTGGAAACACTGACAGTTCGAAAGTTTTCCGACGATGGTTCTCGAAAAGAACTGTGTTAGAGTGCGAATCGCGCTTGGGGTTGATGCAGCGAGTCTTGCAAAAAAGTTTCAAAAAAGTGTCACTTCGAAAGTGCACTTTTCACACGTTGTGCACATTGCAAAATCAAACGATTTCAGCTCGAAGCAGACAATGCGTTGCAGAGCTTTGTCACAGGAACACAGGAAGGTAGGAGGAAAAGCAATGTTGTCGAAAAAATTGAATGTGGACTTGGCCGAAGTAAGCAAGCCCGACGCAGCGGCCTGGTCAGCGGTGGCGACTCAAGAGGTGTCACTGATTGGTGTTCCTCTCGGCATGCAGCCTTCTGTGTATATTTCGACAGGTCTTGCCAATCGTAAAATTGGCGCTGTGAGCAAAGTAAGTGCGAAGTGTGTGCACAACGAAACCGAACTCGCGATTCGCCTCGAGTGGGAAGATCCGAATTACAACATCGAACAAAAGGACAACACCGAGTTTCCGGACGGCGCAGCAGTGCTTTTCCCGATCGGGGACGATGCGCCGTTGATGACGATGGGTTCCGAAACGCAGCCTGTGAATGCATGGCACTGGCGCGCGGATCGTCCGGCGTCCGGCCGCAGCAATTTTGCAGCGGGCCTGGGCACGACGGAAGTGACGGACGACAAGCAAATCAAGACAGAATCGAATTACGCAAATAAGCGTTGGAGCATTGTCCTGCGTCGCGCGTTGCAAGTGCCGGGGCAGGAAGGCAAGGTGCGCCAATTCAACCTCGGTGACACTGTAAAGATGGCTTTCGCGGTTTGGGAAGGTAGCAACGGCGAGCGGGGTGGTCTGAAGGCGTTTTCGCCGCAGTGGTACGAGATCGTCCTCGAGAAGTAACGCGGGGCGAGCGCGCAAGATCGAAAACCAAATCGAATGTAAGAACGAAAAGCAACGTGGGGAAATAGGGAGAAGACAATGGCAGTCAGCAAGATTGGAAGAAGGATTGACGGGAAGCTCGTAGAGCCGAAGCGCCAGCTCGCAATGGTTTTCGATCTCAACAAATGTCTTGGTTGCCATACCTGCGTGATGTCGTGCAAGACGCAGTGGACACGCGAAGGCGGCATGGAATCGATGTGGTGGACGGTCGTCAACACGATGCCGGGCAAGGGCACGCCCAAAGATTGGGAAACTTCCGGCGGCGGTTTTCTTCCCGACGGTACGGCGCGCGCCGGTCGTTTGCCGACGAACGAAGAGTTCGGTGTCGCGTGGGAATTCAATTACGACGAAGTCTTCCACGGCGGCAAAGGCCAGAGCGTGCACTTGAAGCCGAAGGGCGATCCGAAGTGGGGTCCGAATTGGGACGAGGATGAAGGTTCGGGCGAGTATCCCAATTCGTACTACTTCTATTTGCCGCGCATTTGCAATCACTGTTCGCATCCGGCGTGCGTCGAAGCGTGTCCGCGTGGTGCGATCGAAAAGCGCGAAGAAGACGGCGTGGTCTTGATCAACGAAGAGCGCTGCAAGGGTTATCGCTTCTGCATGGAAGCTTGTCCGTACAAGCGCATTTATTTCAATTTCAAGAAGGACGTAAGTCAGAAGTGCATCTTTTGCTATCCGCGTCTTGAGAAAGGTGTGGCACCGGCCTGCGCGCGACAGTGCCCGGGCCGAATGCGTCATGTCGGCTATCTCGATGATCCAAACAGTTCGGTGTACAAACTCGTGACCAAACACCAAGTTGCGTTACCGCTTCATGATGAATTTGGTACGCAGCCCAACGTGTACTACATCCCGCCGATGGCGCCGCCGAAGATGGACAATCAAGGTAACCCGCTGACGGAAGAGCGACGCATTCCGAGGGAATATCTGGAGTCGCTCTTTGGGCCACGCGTGAATGAAGTGCTCGCCAAGCTCGAAGGTGAGATGGTGAAGCGTCGTGCTGGCGAGCGTTCGGAGATTCTCGAGACGCTGATCGTCTACAAGTGGCCGCAGGATATTTTCCCGTCGTTCCCGAACGATCCGTCGGATGTGCAATAGCGCACGTCGCGAGGAGAGGCCGCCTTCACGGACGCAATGACGCAAAAGTGAGACAGCGGCGATTCGGGATTGATGCACGCGCACGCGAGTTGGAAGAAGAATCAAAACGGAAGCAACCAGGAGGCACATCCATGGAAATCAAGGTCACACGACGACGCTTTCTCGAGGGAGCGAGTGTTCTTGCTTTATCCCTTACCTACTTGAACTGCGGTGGTCAAAAAGAGGCGACGAAAGCGGTTTCTGCTCTTGGGGCCAAGGTCAAGAAGCCGTTCCAGCCTTACGGAAACTGGCAAGACCTGTATCGCGAAAAGTGGCAATGGGACAAAGTCGTGCGTGGTGCGCACCATGTCCTTAACTGTGTTTCGGCATGTCCTTTTAATGTGTATGTGAAGGATGGCATCGTTTGGCGCGAAGAACAGAACGCCGTGATGCATGCGCGCAACGAGAAATATCCCGATTTCAATCCGCGCGGTTGTCAGAAAGGTGTTTGCTATAGCCAGCTCATGTACAGCCCGAGCCGCTTGCAATATCCGTTGAAGCGTGTTGGGCAGCGTGGCGGTGGTCAGTGGAAGCGCATCACCTGGGACGAGGCGCTCGATGAAATTTCGGAGAAGGTCATTCAGGTCAGCGAAGAGAGTGGCCCGGAATGCGTGATCTACGATAGCGGCACGGCAAATCAAGGTTATGGATCGGAATCGGCGGAGCTTGTCGCGTTCGATCTGCTTGGTTCGACGGAGCTCGACGGCTGGGGCTGTGCCGGCGACATGCCACTCGGTGCGATCATGACCTGGGGCTTGTTCAATATGGACAGCTCCTCCGACGATTATTTCAACTCGGAGCTGATCTTGCTCTGGATTGGAAATCCCTCCTATACACGAATTCCGGACGCGCACTTCTTGTGGGAAGCGCGCTACAACGGCTCGAAGGTGGTCAGCATTGCGCCGGACTACAATGCATCGACGATGCACTGCGATCAGTGGGTGAACGTCAACATTGGTTCGGATGCGGCGCTTGCGCTCGGCATGGCGCATACGATCATACACGAAAATCTGTATCGCAAGGCGTATGTCCAAGAGCAGACCGACATGCCGCTACTCGTGCGCGAAGACACAGGAAAGTTTCTGCGCGAAGCGGATCTCAAGAAAGACGGCAAGTCCGATATTTTCTATCTCTGGGATCTCAAGAAGAACAAGATGGTTCAGGCTCCCGGCGGAGAAGGGATGGGCGTCTCGGCGACGTTGAAGATGGACGGCCTCGATCCGGTGCTCGATACCGACGGTTGGAACGTGAAACTCGCGAATGGCGAGAGCGTACGTGTGCGTACGGTCTGGGCGCGTTTGCGGGATCGTCTCGAAGACTATACGCCTGAGAAGGCTGCATCGATCGTCGGTGTGAGTGCCGATGTGATCCGCAATCTGGGTCGCGAGATGGGCAAGGCGAAGGCGACGAGCATCTTTGGTTCTTGGGGAACCATGAAGCATCACCACAGCGATCTCTTTCAGCGCGGCATGATCTTGTTGCTCGCGCTCACGGGAAGCACTGGAATCCGTGGCGGTGGCCTACACATTGGTGCGTGGTATCTGATGAGCGGTCTTGAAAAGGTGCTCGGCGAGGTGCAGCCGACGTGGTGGCAGGAGGCGATTCTCAAGTTCGTTCAGCCGCCGGTTCGCGAAATGATCAAGCACTTCCGCAAGTACGAAGACAACTACATGTATATGTGGATGCCGGCGCTGCTCTTCTTGTACGAATATGGTGGACTCAAGAAGGCGGTCGACAATCCGGCGTATCACGATGAAAACCCCGGCATTTCGATGCCCGAAGCGGTGAAGGAAGCGATCACGCACGGATCGATGAAACTTTATCCGAAGCCGTCGACGGGCAAACAGCCGCGAATGTATATCCATACACGCGTCAATCCGTTGCGCCGCTGGCCAAAGCCGCAAGAGGCTCTCGAAACGCTCTGGCCGAAATTCGAGTTGATCGTCGGTGTCAACATTCGCATGTCGGCGACGTGCATGTATTCGGACATCGTGCTTCCGGTTTGTGGAAATTACGAACGTCGTGGGATTAAGTACGCACAGAGCTATGTGCCGTACTACATCTTCGGCGACAAAGTCGTCGATCCGCTTCATGAGACGAAGAGTGAGTGGGAGATCTCGGGCTTGCTCATGAAGACCGTTCAAGAGAAGGCGAAGGCGAAGAGTCTGAAGCCGATCAAGGATGCGATTGGCAAAGAACGCGATTTCACGAAGGTGTTCGATCGTTGGTCGAAGCAGGGCAAGTTCAAGATCGAAGACGATTGGAATTACTACGAGATCGTGACGCGTGAGTCTCCGGAAATCGGCAACATTGGATGGGACGAAGCCGTCGCCAAAGGGGCCAATCCGATTCAGTCCTACGGTCCCTTTCGTACGCATAGCAATATCTGTACGGACTATGAGGCGAACGAGAGTGTCTATTCGGGTCAATGGTTTACCGAAAAGAAAATGTGTTGGCCTACACTGACTGGACGTCAACAGTTCTACATCGATCACGATTGGTTCTTGAAGGCGAAGGAAGAGCTTCCGACGCACAAGTCGATGCCGAAAGTTGGTGGCGAATATCCGCTGCGCCTTACGGGCGGGCATACGCGCTGGTCGATCCACTCGACGTGGCGCGATGAGCCGCATCTTTTGCAATTGCAACGCGGCGAGCCGGCGGCGTGGATCAGTCGCGAAGATGCTGAAGCGCGTGGCGTGCAAGAAGGCGACAAGATCGTGGTCTTCAACGATGAGGGGAAAACCGAGCTTTACGGCAAGATTTCGAATGCCGTGCAACCGGGCCAGGTGATCATTTATCACGCGTGGGAGAACTATCACTTCAAGAACTGGGAGAGCAATCAACAGCCGGTGCCTTCGGTTTGGAAGGCGCTTCACATGGCGGACTACAGTCAGCTGCATTACCGCTTCGTGTACGCCGGACCGCATCATGCACCGCGCGGTACGACGGTCGATTTCCGCAAGGCCTGAGCTTCGGCCCGACCGAAATCACATCTCGTAAATAGGACCGACAGAGTCCGAAAGATAGCTTTCTTTTGCTGTCTTGATTCTCTGTAGGTGCCCGTTTTTTTTATATTTTTTCTACTTGCTTGGAGATTGATCTATTTTTAGAGCAGGCTATAAATTGACTTCGAAATTCGAGAGAAGAGACCGTGTTTTTGGCAGCGCAAAGTGAGTGGGGGAGCGTTGCTTGAAGCTGTCCTTGAGATTGCTTCCTTTGTACGAGACACGGAATCACGTCGACATCTTCGAGGATACTTTGGTCGCAAGCGCAGTCGAAAAATCCGAGAAAACACCGATTCGTGTCGTCGAGGACACGCAAATCGAAGGTCGCCGCGAGCGCAAGAAGCGCGAGTTGCGTGTGCGAATCTATGAGACCGCGCGCGAACTCTTTCTGGAACACGGCTTCGCAATGACCACCGTCGAGCAGATCGCCGAAGCAGCCGATGTCGCGCCGGCCACTTTCTTCAATCATTTTCAGGGCAAAGCAGCCGTGTTGCAGGAGATGACGAGCGAGGTCTCCGACTACGTCGAGGCAATCGTGCACGCACAGCTCGAGCATTCGAATTCTCCGTTTGACTGCATTCGCGGTTTTTCCAAGCAAGTCGTGGAAGAGGTCGAGCACGCGCGTGGCCTTGCGCGCGATGTGCTTTTCGAGTTGATGCGCGCGACTTCGCGTCCCGGCGATGCAGTTCCCTATCTGGCGCGTTTGCAGCAACCGCTCTCGCGTTTGCTGCAAGAGGCGCAGCAGCGCGGTGAAGTGCGAACGGATCTTTCGCACGATTTTTTGGCCGAGATCGTGCTCGGCATTTTGAATACGCCCGTGATGAACTGGATGAACAACGAAGAGTATCCGTTTCGTGCGCGAATGGACGAAGCGGCAGAGTTTGCGTGTGAAGCAATTGCCATACACAGAAAATAGTCGGATCGAACAAGGAAGGAGCAAAAAATGCGAGCCGTATATGAAGTCGGAGCCAAAGTCGAGGATCTGCTCGATCCACGCGCGGCAGCTTGGAATGCTGCAAAATCGGAAGTCGTGAAGCTGGTCGGAACGCCGATCGGGTTGCAACCGACAGCGCTGATTCGCAACTCGTGGATGAACAAGAAGATTGGGCAGATCGCACAGGTACGCGTGGCAGCCATACACAATGGAGAGTCACTTGCATTCCATCTGGAATGGGCCGATGCGACCGAGAATCGAACCAACGGCGACAATTCGGTGTTCCCGGATGCGGCGGCGATTTTGCTTCCGGTGGGAGATGCGAAGAAAGTGCCGATCATGACCATGGGTGCGCCGGATGCTGCCGTGAATGCCTGGTACTGGCGTGCGAATCAAAACGAGGTTGGACGTGAGGTCGTCGCAGAAGGAATTGGCACTTCGCGCACCGTCGATCAAGAACTCGTGAAAGTAAATGGAGTTTGGGAAAAGGGAATTTGGCGAGTCGTGATTGCGCGCGCGTTCAAGGTCGAGAGCAAGGATCCGCTGGCGCAATTGGCGTCGGGGCAAATGACCGGCTTTGGTGTCGCGGTCTGGGAAGGAAACTCCGGCGAGCGCGGCGGGATCAAAGCATTTTCGGGAGATTGGCTTCCACTCGAAATTGCGGCGCAATAAGTTTGCGGCGACGGTTTTTATGCAAGCATGCATTCCAAACCGTCGTTGATCGTCGCAAGAGATAGTGAGTCAGCCAACGGCAGAGAATTGAGTAAGTAGGTAAGAGAAGAAGGAATCGAGGAGAAAAACATGGGTGCATCAAAACGACAACTGGCCATGGTGATGGACTTGAACAAGTGCATCGGCTGCCAAACCTGCACGATCGCGTGTAAGCGACTTTGGACGCGTGACGAAGGCATGGAATACATGTGGTGGAATACGGTGAACACGCAGCCGGGCCTTGGCACGCCGAAGAATTGGGAAAAAATGGGCGGTGGCTTCAAGGACGGCATCGCGCAACCCGGTCAGCTTCCGACGAAGACCGACTTCGGAGACGCCTGGAAATACAATCACGAAGAAGTGTTCTACGGCGGAAAAGGCACGAAAGCGCATCTGGAAATTCAAGGGGAAGCGCCGACCTGGGGCCCGAACTGGGATGAAGATCAAGGTGGCGGCACCTACCCGAACTCGTACTTCTTCTATTTGCCGCGCATTTGCAATCACTGCACGAATCCGGCCTGCGTAGCAGCGTGTCCGCGCAAAGCGATCGAAAAACGCGAGGCCGATGGCATCGTGTTGATCAATGAAGATCGTTGCCGCGGTTATCGCTTTTGCATGGAAGCTTGTCCGTACAAGAAGATTTACTTCAATCACGAAGCAGGTGTCTCACAAAAGTGTATCTTTTGCTTCCCGCGCATTGAACAGGGCGTAGCCAATGCTTGTGCGCGCCAGTGTCCGGGTCGCGTACGTTTCGTGGGTTATCTCGACGACGAAAATGCCGCCGTACACAAATTGGTGCATAAGTGGAAGGTCGCGCTGCCGCTCCATCCGGAATACGGCACGCAACCGAACGTGTACTACGTGCCACCGATTGGTCCGGCGGGTTTCGATGAAACCGGCGATGTGGATCCGTCGAAGCCGCGCATTCCGAACGAATACTTGGTTCATCTCTTTGGCCCGGATGTATTGCCGGTGCTCGAAATCGTGAAGGCGGAGATGCAAAAGACGCGTGAAGGGCAGAAGTCGGAGTTGATGGACATCCTGATTGCATACAAGTGGAAGGATATGTTTGGCGGTTTCGATCGCGATCCGGCGGAGATCGAGTGGGAAAAGGGAGTGCTCGATCGCTCGTGAGATCGGAAGCGTCAAGCAAAGTTGCTACACACAAAAAAGTTACACATCTCGGTACTATTCGGCAGCCTATTGAAATGAGGAAAAGCAAATGAACGAGAACGAAATCGGTTCCTTGGGCATGACGCGTCGCACGTTCTTGATCGTCGGTGTGAGTACGGCGAGTAGCGTGTTGATTCTCAATTCTTGTCGTCTTGATTCGAAGAAAGGGAAAGCTGGCGAAGTCGCCGGAGCCGGGCCGGTGCATTACGGCGATTGGCGCGACGTGTATCGCGAGCGCTGGCGCTGGGACAAAATCGTCAAGTCGAGCCACTTCATCAATTGCTGGTACCAAGCGCACTGCGCATGGAACGTGTATGTGAAGGACGGAATGGTTTGGCGCGAAGAGCAAGTCGCCGCCTACGAGCAAACCAATGCCGACGTTCCGGACGCCAATCCGCGCGGTTGTCAAAAGGGCGGTTGCTTCAGCGAGCGAATGTACGATGCGTCGCGGCTTCGCTATCCACTTCGTCGTGTAGGCGAGCGTGGCGAAGGTAAGTGGAAGCGAATCTCGTGGGACGAGGCGCTGAGCGAAATCGCCGAGAAACAACTCGATACGATTTTGCAAGACGGTTCGGATCGCATCGTGTGGGACATCGGCCCACTGTATACCGAAGGTACGATGAGCGCGGGCCACCAACGCCAAGTCGTGTTACTCGATTCGACGGTGCTCGACATGAACACCGAGATTGGCGACGGTCATCGCGGTTCGGCGGAGACGTTTGGCAAAATCGCTTTTGAACGCTCGGCGGACGATTACTTCTACTCGGATCTGATTTTGATCTGGGGCAGCAATCCGCTCTACACTCAAATTCCGAATGCACACTTTCTGACCGAGGCACGCTACAAGGGCGCCAAGCTTGTATGCATCGCCCCCGACATGAGCGCCTCGGCGATTCACGCCGATTTCTATGTGCCGGTGAAGCAAGGCGCCGACGCGGCGCTGGGGCTTGCGATCGCACAGGTTTTGGTCGAAGAAAATTTGATCGACGAAGACTTCTTGCGCGAGCAAACCGACTTTCCATTGCTTGTGCGCGACGACACAAAAATGTTTCTGCGTAGCATCGATCTCAAGAAAGATGGCCGCGACGACGAGTTTTATTTCCATGACGCCAAGAAAGGGATCGTGCTTGCGCCCAAGACGACGCTCGCGCTCGACGGTCTCAAACCGGCACTCGAAGGCCAGCATGAAGTGACACTACTCGACGGCAAGAAAGTCGTGGTGCGCACCGTGTTCTCGCTTTTCAAGGAGCGCCTCGCGGAATACACGCCGGAGCAAGCGACACAGTTGTGCACCACACCGCCTGCGTTGATTCGAAAACTGGCGCGGCTGCTCGGCAACGCGAAGTCGGCTTCGATGGTCACGTCGAGCAATATCGACAAGTACTATCACGGCAATCTCATGGAGCGCTCGCAAGCGTTGGTCTTTGCGCTCACGGGCAACTTCGGCAAGAAAGGCAGCGGCTTCGTCGGCTTCCCCTGGCTCGATCACGATGGTCTCGAAGGTTTCATCCGCAGCATGTTCTCCGTCTCCGACATGATGAACAAAGCCGCGGTGCGCGTCATTGGCGGCATGGTCAAAGACACGCTGCGCATGAAAGCCGAAGGCTACACCGACGAAATGATCCGCATCGAGCAAGGCCGCGACGTGCTCAACTCGGGGCGCATGACCAGCGGTTCCCTGTTCTGGTACATCCACGGTGGTTTGCTCGAAATGAGCGACAACCTTCATCACTGGGATCCCTATGCGAAGCGTCCGATTCGCGAACTACTGCAAGAATCGTTCGACAAAGGCTGGCATTCGGTTTGGCCCAAACCGGGCAACGATCCCAAGATGCTTTTCGTGATGGGAAGCAACACACTTCGGCGTATCCGCTGTTATCCGCAACTCTTGAAACATCTTTGGCCGAAGCTGCACACGATTGTCACGATGGACATGCGCATGTCGTCGACGGCGCTGTTTTCGGATTACGTGCTGCCGGTGGCGGCCTGGTATGAACGCGACGACATCAAGTGGGTAACACCGCTCATGCCCTACATTCACAGCGGCGAAAAAGCGGCTTCGTATTACGAATCGAAGTCGGATTGGGAAATCTTTTCGCGCCTCACGGAGTGGGTCGACAAGAAGGCCAAGGAACGCGGCGTGACCGGCTACACCGATCGCTGGGGAGATCCGCGCCGGCTCGACAACTTGTACGAGAAGTTTTCGAGCAGCGGTGAGTTTGGTCACACCGATGACTCAAAAGTTTGTAAGGCGTTGATCGAGCATTCGACGAATCTCGGCGATTTGCGTTGGGAAGATTTGCAGAAGAAGGGCTTCCACCGCTTCGAGAAGATCGGGGGAGGCATGGCCTCGATTAGCAACGCGACGGAAATCAAACCCGGCGAGACGATCACGCCGCTCACGAACCATGTCTTCAAGAAGATTCCCTATCCCACGCTGACGCGCCGGATCCAGTTCTACATCGATCACGAGCTGTATCTCGAAATGGGTGAAGAGTTCCCGGTGCACAAAGATCCACCGCTCTCCGGCGGCAATTATCCGCTGACCCTCACGGGTGGACACACGCGCTGGAGCATCCACTCGAACTGGCGCGATCACGCGCTCTTGTTGCGTCAGCAGCGCGGCGAGCCGGTGATGTTCATCAGCGTCGAAGACGCGACGGAGCGCGGCATTGCGGATGGCGGCAAGATTCGCGTCTTCAACGACATTGCTTCATTCGAGATACAAGCAAAAGTGTCACCGGCGGTGCGCAAGGGACAAACCATCATTTATCACGCTTGGGACAACTTCCAATTCAAGGATGGCAAGGGCTTCCAGAATTTGATGCCTGCGCCGATGAACCCCGTGCACTTGGCGGGCGGGCAATTTCATTTGCGGCCGATGATGATTGCAATGCAACCATCGCATTCGGATCGCGATACACGTGTGGAGATCGAGGCCCTATGAAAACGGAAATGACACGGCGTAATTTTTTGATTGGTGCCGGTGCACTTGGCGGCACGCTCGTGCTTACCGGATGCCGACTCCAGAAGAAGCACGAGTCGACGGCAAAATTGCTCGAACGTGTGCAAACCAAAGTGCAATCGATTTTCTATGGCGATTACACCGATGTGTACCGAAAGAAATGGATGTGGGATCGCATCACGAAAGGCACGCACACCCGCGCCAATTGCATCGCGGCATGTTCCTGGAATGTGTTCGTGAAAGACGGCGTGGTTTGGCGCGAAGAGCAGGATGCGATTTACGAATCGCCGCGCGAAGACGTACCGGATTTGAATCCGCGCGGTTGTCAAAAGGGCGCTTGCTACAGCGATTTGATGGTTTCCGAAGCGCGCGTGCTCCATCCGCTCAAGCGTGTCGGTGAGCGTGGCGAAGGCAAGTGGAAGCGCGTTACGTGGGATCAAGCGCTCGAAGAGATCGCAGATCAAATTATCGATGCCGGAGTAGCGCAAGGATCTTCCTCGGTGATTTTCGATCACGGGACGACCAACGGCGGTTACGGTCCCGAGACGGCGGGAGAGATTCGCTTTTCCGAATCTGTCGGTGCGACGGTGATCGACTCTTGGTCGGGTGTGGGCGACATGCCGATGGGCGCCGTGCAGACCTGGGGAATGTACAACTGCGAAGGCACTGCGGCCGATTGGTTTCGTTCGGACTACATCGTAATTTGGGTTGGCAATCCTGTGTATACCCGGATTCCCGAAGTGCATTTCATGCACGAAGCGCGCTATCGCGGTGCGCAACTCATCGTGGTGTCACCCGATTTGAATCCGAGCACGGTGCACGCGGATCTCTGGCTCAATATCAAGCCCGAGACGGATGCTGCGCTAGGACTCGCTGCGGCGCAGATCATCATCGAAAACAATCTCTTCAATCGCGACTATGTCTGCGAGCAAACCGATATGCCGATCCTGGTGCGCGAAGACACGGGACGCTTCTTGCGCGAATCCGATCTGAAAAAAGGTGGTGCAGAAAATCGTCTGTATTTCTGGGACGAAGCGAAGAACAAACTCACCGTCGTACCGGGTTGCGAAGGCGATGGCAACGGTGGTCTTTCGCTTGCGCTCAAAGGCATTCGTCCGGCGCTCGAAGGCAAGCGCGTCGTGAAACTCTTCGACGGAAAAGAAGTTGAAGTGCGCACGGTTTTCGAGCGCTTGAAAGACAAGCTCTGGGCCGAGTACACACCGGAGAAAGCCGCCGAGATCACGACGCTTTCGCCGAAGCTGATTCGTCGCTTTGCGGAAGGACTGGCCAAAGCGAATAGCGCGATGATCTTCGCCTCATGGGGTGCGTGCAAGCATCATCACAGCGATCTCTTTCAGCGCGCCATGATTCTCTTGATGGCACTCACCGGAAATCAGGGAAAGTCCGGCGGTGGAATGCGCGTTGCTGCATGGTGGGGCATCGAAGGCATCGACAAGCTTTCCGGCGCGGGACTCAACGCGATGGAAATTTTGCAAGTGATTCCGAAAGCGATTCGCGGTCTCACGCCGCGCGACTTCGAACAAATCTTCACCACGGTGAGTGAAAAAACTGCGTATATGCCGTTGATGCCGTTCCTTTTCGTGCACGGCGGTTATGGCGAGATGTGGTCGCGCGAAGATTTGCAGGATCCGTCGCTGCCGCACGGTATCGAGCATTACATGCGCGAAGCGATCGATCGCGGCTGGTCGCGGATGTATCCCAAAGAGGGACGCTCGCCGAAGGTGTTCATCTTCACGGGCTCAAACCCGCTGCGTCGCTGGCCTGCTCCGCAGTATGCGCTCAAGGGGCTTTGGCCGAAACTTGATTGTGTCGTTTCATTCAATTTCCGGATGAGTACGTCGAGCATGTATGCCGACTACTTCTTGCCGGTCGCGGGTTATTACGAGAAGCACGGCATCAAATACGGACAAACGTATTTGCCGTACATCATTTGTACGGATCAAGCCGTGAAGCCTCTTGGCGAATCGAAGACCGACTGGGAAGCCTTTGGTTTGCTCACGGAGCAAGTGTCCAAACGTGCGAAGGAACGCGGGATCAAACCTATCGAAGGCTGGGACGGAAAACCGCTCGATCTCACGAAGGCTTACGACACGCACACGGCAAACGGGGAGTTCGACCCGCACGATCCGAACGATCCGGTGAAACTGATCGATATGATCATGCGAAGCAGTCCGAGCCTAGGCAGCATCAGTGGCGCAGAAGCGCTCAAGATGGGTGCGGTTCCGCTCGTAGCGCCGCCGCGTCCGTCGCCGATCTATCAAACGTCGAGCGATTTCGATCCGAAGGACACGCATTGGCCGCATCGCCACATGGTCGAAGGCAAGATGTCCTGGCCGACACTGACGGGACGTCAACAGTTTTACATCGATCACGAGTGGTATCTCGATGCGGGCGAATCGCTTCCGGTGCACAAAGATCCGCCGAGTGTGCGCAGCAAGTATCCGCTGCGCATCAACGGTGGGCACGCTCGCTGGAGCATCCATGCGATTTGGCGCGATCACAAAATGTTGTTGCACTTGCAACGCGGTCAGCCGGTGTGTTTCATGAATCCCAAGGATTGCGAACCGCGCGGTATCTCCGACGGAGACATGGTGCGCGCTTACAATCACGGCGGCGGATTCGAAGCCATGGTGAAGGTCGCCGAGAATACGCAACCGGGTGAAGTGATCATCTATCACGCTTGGGAACCCTATCAGTTCAAGGATTGGCATGGGCAGCAAGAGCCGGTCGAAGCGCCGTGGAAGGCGATTCATCTTGCGGGTGGTTATGGCCAGTTACACTATCGTATGTTCTACGGTTCGCCCGGCCACTCGCCGCGCGGCGCTCCGGTCGAAGTCGAGAAGGTGTAGGAGCGTTTCGTAAGAACTCTTCGCCGACCCGGAATCTCTCTTGCAGAGATTCCGGGTTTTTCGTTTTTTGGAAAAGCAAAGACACAAAAAAGAGTCGTTTGCAAATTACTCGGATTTGTCGGTTTTGGCTTCTTCACTGCGACGCAGTGCATTCAAGGCTTTGATGAAAAGGAAGATTGACCAAGCGACGATCAAGAAATCGACGATGGTTTGGATGAACATTCCATAGTTGAGAGTGACTGCAGGCGCCGTTTCCGTTGCTGCCTTGAGCGTGACCGCGAGTTTGCTGAAATGGACACCGCCGAGCAGCGCACCGACGGGCGGCATAATGACATCGTTGACGAGCGAAGTGACGATTTTGCTGAAGGCGCCACCGATGATGATGCCGACGGCCATATCCACAACATTGCCTTTGACCGCGAACTCACGAAATTCATCGAAGATCTTCATGCAATTCCCCTTTTGCCATCTTTGGGTTTGGCTTGCGCTTTGATTTCGGGCATTGGCTTTGGAATGGATGCGCTCGCGCGCATCGCATGCGTGCCATCGTCGCACGGCGACAGAAAAGCTTGCAAGCGCAAGATCGCGTGAAGCGACGATCCGATTATTTTTCGAAGGCGACCGAGCGAGCTTTTGCGGTTTCGCTCGTTTGGCGAGTGGGAAATCGGAACCCATTGCGAAAGCGTGCGGCAATGCCACGACGCGCGACATAGAGATGTGCCGAAAGAGAAATGACGAAGGCGAAAGTAAGAATTTGGTGTAGGAGGAGCGACGCATCGAGCACGAAGAGAGGTACATGACCGTTCCACCAAAGAACGATGCCGGTGAGATTGATTCCGATTGCAAAAGTAAGAGCAAAGCCGAGATTGGCCTTTCTCCAACGGAAGGGAGTTTTCGTGGAGAGACGCTTTTGTGTTTCACGCCAAAGTGTTTTTGCCACAGGCAAGAAAAAGAGCGGGAAGGCAAGGAAGGCCCAGCCGATCCAGAGATGCGCGAGGCCAATTTCGCGGCCAAATCCACCGATTATGTGCGAACGAAAATCGGGAAACATCATCAAGAGGCCCGTGACGAGAAGGGTGAACGAGAGCATGACATTGCCATTGTGGAGCCAGCCTCGGATACTCGAAATCTTCATAAAACAAAGCACCTTCTTGCAGGAGAAACGTAACCTGCAGGATTGTTTGAGATGTCGTTCTGTTTTGGTATTGCCAAGCATGGCCCGGCGGTGTCTTAAGTTTTAGCGCGAGAAACGTGGTTTTGCCCGTCCCAAGACGGTATTCATAGAGGCCCAGTTGCGACATGTTTTTTTCGTGTGAAGAAGCTTGTCGTCGAAATCACCGTCGGACGCGATGGCTGTGAAGGGAAAAAGAAAAACTCGGGCGCGCGAAAGCCAAAAGTTTAAAAAGAAAGAATCTGCACAGAATGAATCTCAATCCAAATTCAAAATGCACTTTACGCCGGAAGGTCGTGGGAGTCGTAGGTTTGTCCGGAACAGGCAAAACCACGTTGCTCGAGTGCTTGATTCCGTCGCTGTGCGCACGTGGTTGGCGCATTGCCGCCGTGAAGCACGCGTCGCATGGTTTCCTTGCAGATCGTCCCGGCAAGGATTCCTATCGGTTGTATGAATCCGGAGCCGAGGCTGTTGCGCTGATTTCGCATGAGCAACTTGCGACGTTCACGCGAAGTGCAACACCGACGGATGCCGAAGTTTCACTCGATCGCGCGCTCGCTTCGCTGCCGCAAGATCTCGATCTTGTGATCGCCGAGGGTTTTTCGTGGGAGTCGATTCCGCGCATCGTACTCGTGCAAGGCGAAGCGTCGCCTGCAAAGGGTCATCTTGCCGACGGTGAAGTGTTGCAGATCGTTTCCGTGCCGAACCACGCGCCCAATGAAAAGCCCGTGTATTCCGACGAGGCGATTGCGCTTTTGACGGAGTTGATTGTGGCGAAGTTCGCACACGCAGAAAGTTCGGCGAACTGCGAAGAGCGGGACGATCATGCGCGCACGGGTGACGTCGCAAAAACTTCCGCAAAAGATCCGGTGTCGCGGTTAAGCTAGAGGCGCGCAGGGCGCGATGACTCATTTTTGTGTTTTGCATCGTCGCGTCGTGTGCCTCGCTTTTCGCTGCGAGATTCGAGATTGCGACTGAGCCAGAGAGGATGCGCAAAATCGCAATCACTCGTTTTTGTGTCGAGAACAAGAGATGTGATTTTGAATCTGCAATTCGAGGGGCAAAGTGCGGCGCTGCACGAAGCAAGTATCGCCGTCAAATCCAAAAAGGGGGAAAGCCGGATGCGCAATTTCCAAGATCGAGTCGCCGTGATTACAGGAGCGGGTAGTGGCATTGGGCGCGCGCTTAGCATCGAGTTTGCGCGTCGCGGCTGCGACATCGCGCTGGTCGATATTCAAGAAGCCGGGATTCAGAAGACCGCCGAAGCGGTCCATGCCCTACACCGAAAAACGTCGCTGCATATCGCCGACGTCACGAACTCGAAACGCATGAGCGAGCTGCCGGGCGAAGTTCTGCAAGCCCACGGCCGCGTGAATATCCTCGTCAACAACGCCGGCGTCTCGCACGCAAAAGACCTCGGCGAAACGCCGCCCGAAGACATCGACTGGGTGGTGGGCATCAACCTGCGCGGCGTGCTCTACGGCTGCCACTACTTCTTGCCGCATCTCCTCAAGCAAGACGAAGCGCACATCGTGCTCATGTCGAGCATGCTTGGTTTCTTGGGGTTGCCGAGCCAGACACTTTATAGTGCCACGAAGTTTGCGATTCGCGGGCTTGGTGAAGCGCTCTGGGGCGAACTCGCCATGACCAACGTCGGTGTCACCTGCGTGCACCCCGGCGCCGTGCGCACCAATATCTTGAAAGCCGCACGCGTCGACACGGCCGAAAAGCATCAGCGTCTGATCGAGATGATGGAAAAGCACTCGATGTCGCCTGAAGACGCCGCGCGCAAAATCGTCGACGCCGTCCACAAGAACCAACACAAAAAAGTGATCTGCCTCGAATCGCACGCCTTCCACTGGGGCTCCCGCCTCTTCCCCGGCTTCTTCCGCTGGGTCCTCGCCCACGTCTACCTCCGCACCGACTACGCGGGGAAGAAGTAAGGCATGGACGAGATGGGCGGTTTCCGTCGGAAGAGCTGAGCTTGTCACGAGGTGGTTTCATGAAGACTTTTGCTTTGCACTTCGCAATGGGCGCCACCGGCTCGCTGCTCTTGTTCCTGATCTTCACGCGTTTATCCGGCACAAAAAGTTTTTCTGCACCGTTTCAAATCGTGATCATCGGCCTCGCCTGCGGTGCGCTCGCCCACTTCATGTCTCCGTGGGCCACGCCCGCCGTGCTCCTCTTTTACCTCGGATCGTGTATCCAAGAGCTACGCCTCGAGCGAGAAATGGCTCGACAAGCAGCCGAAAAGAATGCGAAGGAATGAACCATGAGCAAGCTTGGTTCGGTCACTCCCGGCGAGCTTTTGCGGGAAGAATTTTTGAAGCCGATGGGTCGAACACAATATCGTTTGACGAAGGAAATCGATGTGCCGGCGCAGCGCATCCGTGAAATCATTTCCGGCAAGCGCACGATCACGGCGGACACCGACATTCGATTGTGTCGGTTCTTTGGGTTGTCGAGCGGCTCTTGGCTGCGTGCTCAAATTGCTTATGACACGGAGATTGCGACATGCGAACTGGCTCCCGTGCTAAAAAAAATTAAACCGTGGGCAGGCAGCACTGCGAAACGTGACGCAGCCGCGAACGACACGTCGCGCCGTCGCTGA
>JADFDR010000149.1 GCA_018262735.1 Geobacter sp. | reverse complement strand
TTGCCGAACTTGCCCGAACTGTTTGAAAAGCAGCAAAGAGGTACGCCGAGGTCAGAACGGGAGCCCATAAGTACTCGTGCAGTGAAAAGGCGTCAACACAAGATATTGGGCCTCAAAACCAGGAAAACCACAAGCCATTGAGGTTATTCAGGTTTTTCTTCGGGATTTTTTTTCACCCTGAAGTGCGGCTTGGGCACAAGGCCAAAGCCGCGTGCGTAAGTGCCTGAAAAGATTGAAATCTCGATTTTTGAAGGAAACTCATTGCACTCCCCTTCCTTTTTGCCCCTCAAAACTCACCTGCACTTTTCTCCTCTACGCGGAAGCCGTGTGCGCTCCCCGGATTTTGCCTTCTGCTTTTGGGTGCACTGAGCCCGTGATTCGCGCCTCCTGAGTCCGTGCGCCTTACCCCGATTTCACCTCGCGTGCTCACGGACGAACACGCGCCAAGCGGGCACCTTGGCGCAAGGCGATGGGCTTCGGTATACCCACCACGCGCTCGGATACCTGCTGAGCTCGTGCAGAAATGCAAAGCCTGCAAAATCGCATCGAATGCGGTGCCGTGTTTCACGCACCAACACAAGATCTCCGACACGTTCGAGCGCACCTCACGCAATTGAAATCCGAAGTTTAGGGAGCCCCTGATCCATTCCGTTGTTTGAGCACTTTCGCAAACCAAGTCTGATGTTTTCCGTCGGTGAAAAATCAACTCACGTTTGTGGGGCGGCATGAATCCAAGACTCCTTCGTCGCAAACTCGCAAGACGAGCTTGCAAAACCGTGAAAGGAATAGGCATGAACATCGAAGCGTTGGAAGCAACTCCGGCCGAACTCAAACAATACGAAGAACAAGGCTTCTTCTATCGCACGCGCGTATTTTCCGACGCCGAGCTCGCACAATTGCGCGAAGGTGCAGAAAACATTCATGCGAAAATCATCGCAGAGGCCAAGCGCGAGGACGTACCGCCGTGCGACCGCGTCGACAATCAGCGCTACCAAAGTCTTTGCGGCTCGACGGTGAAATGGGAATGGGACAAGAACCTCGAAGCCGTGCGCTCCATGGAGCCCGCGTGCCATCTCGACTCGCGATTCGAAGCTCTCGTCGACGATCCGCGACTCTGGGCTCCGACACGGAAAATTGTCGGCACGCCCGAACTGAGCGTATTCAGCGACAAGCTCAATGTGAAGAGACCGGGCGGCGCACCGTTTCCGTGGCATCAGGAAAGTCCGTACTGGGCCTATGGCGCGGAAGCACTCGACAAGCTCGTCAGCGTGCTCCTCTATCTCGACGACGCCAACAAAGAGAACGGTTGTCTCTGGGTGATTCCCGGCAGCCACAAGCACGGCGTTTTGCAAGGGCTCAAGAATCGTGGTGTGCTCGGAGCGCTCTACACGGATGTCGATTTGATCGACGGTGAAGCGATGCCGGCGGATTTTCCGGCAGGCTCGGTGTTGTATTTCCATCCGGATCTCGTCCACGGCTCACAAAGCAATCGCAGCAACACCAACCGCCGCGTATTTGTCGTGGCTTATCAACCGGGCGGCCTGCACCGCTGGCGACTCAACAAGAAGCGCCAGGTCAAAATGACGTCCTAAACATTTTCGTGTAATGCACGAGACGCGCGGCGAGAAGCGGCGACGCAAGTCGCCTTCTCCGCCGCACCCGTCGCCGCAACAAAAAACAACGCGACAAACCGAAGTGTCAACGCAAAAAAGTTTTTCTCCGAAGGAAGCCCGAGCGCGTGAATCTTTTTAAAACATTTTTCGCCGAGGCCGCACACCGTTTGCCCCATGTGCCCGAGGGACATCCTTGCGCGCGCCTGCATGGGCACTCCTTCCGGATCGAAATTCACGTCACAGGCGATCTCGATCCGACACTCGGATGGGTCATGGATTTCACAGAAATCAAAAATCGCTTCACGCCGATCTTCGAACAAATCGACCATTCGTACTTGAACGAAGTGCCCGGCCTCGAAAATCCGACGAGCGAGAATCTCGCACGCTGGATCTGGGTTCGACTCAAGCCGGTGTTGCCCGAGCTTTCCAAAATCGTCATCTGCGAGACTTGCACCTCGGGCTGCGAATACCTCGGCGAGTAGAAAACTCGCCGACTCGATTTCCCCGTCGATAAAAAATTGCGGAGAGCCGTCTCTGCACAACGAAAAACATCTCCGACTCCCCCGGAAAGCCTCGAATCCATTTCGATTCATCCATGCAGATCCGTTGTTTCACCGACGGAAAACATGAATCCGAGTTGGCGTAAGCCTTCCACGACGAAAAGCAAGCCGAGACTCCTTTCAGGAACCTCGAACCATTTCGTTTTTCGAGTCTTTTCGCGAACCCGGGAGGATGTTTTCCGTCGGTGGAAAACCAACTCGCCTTTCGAAAGCGGAATTCCTCAGAGGCTCCCTAAGAAAGCAGGTAGCCACCGTCGACGACGATCAATTCTCCCGTGATGAAATCCGCCGCTCGGCTTGCGAGAAAGAGCACGACCTTCGCCACGTCATCCGGCTCGCCCATCCGTCGCAGGGGTACGCGCTGAAGCCAGCCTTGCAAGATCGCATCGTCCGGAATTCCGGCAGAAGACGCGACGCGGCTACGCGCCTCGTCGGTGCCCGGTGTGGTGATGCCGCCAGGTGCCACGGCGTTGACAAGGATTTTGTGCGGCGCGAGTTCGAGTGCAAGTCCCTTCGTCAGCATCAAGACGCCACCCTTGGAGGCGTTGTAGGGAGTCGCCATGCCGTTGGGATGCACCGCGTCGACGGAAGCCAAGTTGATGATCTTGCCCCCTCGTCCGGCCTGCACCATTTGCTTCGCTGCGGCTTTGGCAAAAAGAAATGCACCCTTGAGATTGATGTCGATGACGCGATCCCAGACTTCCTCCGCAACATCGAGCACGGGAATCAGCGGGAAAATGCCGGCGTTGTTCACCAAAAGATCGATCTGCCCAAAAGCATCGACCGCTGCCTGCACTGCTGCCTCGGCATCCGCGGCAACGCGAACATCGGCGCGCACTGCCTGCGCACGGCCGCCACGCGCTTCAATTTGTGCTGCGGTTTTTTTTGCAGATGCGAGATCGACGTCTGCAATCACCACGCTTGCGCCGGCCTCCGACAACCGGAATGCGATGGCTTGCCCAATGCCGAGTGCGCCTCCTGTCACAAGCGCAGCGTGACCGGATAAATCGTAAAGTTCCGAGATCGAAAAATTTGCCATCGCGTTTCCCTTCTTCGTGTCGTCCTGCTTCGTTTGCAGAGTTCAGCCTTCATGAGATGAAGCAATTACTACTACTCCATCCCGACTTGCTTCGTCCATTTGCGTATCGATTGCGTTTGCACGAAAGAGCGTCGCATTGCAAAACTTCCGCCGACACTTCGTTGCACTCGCGCGCCAACGCTTGCACCGATTTCGCTGCATTCTGCTTAACCTTTTCCGATGCTGCGCAAAACGAATCTTCAGCGTATTGCATTCCCCTTGCCTTGGACTACGTTGTGCCCGCCCGCGCCCCGCGCTGCATCCGTGAAACTCCGGAAATACAAAAAATTTTGCAAAGAATTTTTCCGTGCCGGTTGAAGAGCTTGCCTCAACTGGCCGAAGCAACCAGAACATCCACGAGGAAAATCCCATGTATTATTTCGAACGTCTTTCCGCGCAGGACACCCTCTTTATCAAGGCCGAGAGTCCGACGACGCCGCAACATATTGGCTCGGTGGGTATCTACGACGCAAGCGAGATGAAGGACAAACAAGGGCATCTCGACTTCGCAAAGATCTGCCATTTTGTCCACTCACGGCTTCATGACATTCCGCGTTATCGACAAGTGATCGCACGCGTGCCCGTCGGCCAACACCCGGTTTGGATCGATGATCCGCGGTTCGATCTCTCCTTTCACGTCCGACACATTTCTGTGCCACGCCCCGGAACGATCGAACAACTCAACAGCACGACGAGCTACATTTTTTCGCAACGTCTCGATCCGGGACGCCCGCTCTGGGAAATCTGGGTCGTGGAAGGCCTCGAAGGCGACCGCTTCGCGCTGATCACCAAAGTGCATCATTCGATGCTCGACGGCGCCGCCGGCATGGATCTCATGAGCGCCACGCACCGCTTGCAGCCCGACGACACCGTCGAGGAGCCCAAGCGCTGGGCACCGCGTCCGGCGCCCACGGGCGTGCAGCTCTTGTTCAACGAAGCTTCACGTCGCTATACACAATTTTGGAACAACACCCGTTTTCTCCTGAACGGGTTGCGTGAACCCAAAAAGATTTGGGCAGAAGCCCAGGAGCTGGGGCGCAGCGTCCTCGCCTCCGGTATGCCTGGCACACGCACCCCGCTCAATCAACCCATTGGCCCGTCGCGCGCAATCAAGACCACCGAGATTTCGCTCGACGAAATCAAGGCTGTCAAAAATGTGCTCGGCGGCACCGTGAATGACGTGTTGCTTGCGATCTGCGCGGGAATGATCCGCGGACACTTCGAAAAGGAAGGCGTCTCGCTCAAGAAGATGGTGTTCCGCGCTGGCATT
>JADFDR010000148.1 GCA_018262735.1 Geobacter sp. | reverse complement strand
ATGGGCGACAAATGAAACAAGTTTCAGTTCTGCGGTCAATACGAAGCTGCGCGTCTTGGCCGAACCAAGTAACTATGCGTTTTAAAAGACATTTTTCGACTCAAAAAGGATTTGACCCCGAGACGGGAATCCGTCAATCTTCGCGGGCTAAGCCCGAGCAGCTCACTTCAAAACACTCTTGCAGAAGAGCTGGCGCACCGAGCAACGCAAAACGCAACTTCCAAAAAACGCCGTAACGACTTCGAAAACTGCACGTCCTTGGCCGTAATCCGGGCGAGCAAAAACCAAGAATTCAAGAAGCGCTGCGGGCAAAAACCGCAAGCGAAAAACACAAGCACGAAACGCAAAATGCAGAACGAGACGCTCAACACAGGAGAGATTTTCATGCAGGACACAGCGGGGAAAGTCGCGGTCATCACGGGCGCGGGCAGTGGAATCGGACGCGGCATGGCGCACGCCTTTGCCGACGCGGGCATGGACATCGTGATTTCGGACATCGAGATCAAATCCGCCGAAGCGGTCGCGCAAGAAATCCGCGCCAAAGGCCGCCGCGCGCTCGCCATGCAAACCGACGTGAGCAAGCAAGCGCAAGTCGAAGCGCTCGCCGAAGCTGCGTTCCGCGAAATGGGCGGCGTACACGTGCTCTGCAACAACGCCGGCGTCGGGCAATTCGGTTTTCTCTCGAAACTCAAAGACACCGACTGGGACTGGCAACTCGGCGTGAACCTCAACGGTGTCATCCACGGCATTCGCGCCTTCGTGCCACGCTTCAAGAAACAGGGACAACCCGCACACATCGTGAACACTTCGTCGATGATGGGCGTGATGACCGCTGCCGGACCCGGCATTTATTACATCGCGAGCAAGTACGCCGTGGCCGGCCTCTCGGAACATCTGCACAAAGAACTCGTCGATCGCTACGACATCGCCACGTCGGTGTTATGCCCGGGGCACGTGAACACGCGAATTTTGGAATCGTCGCGCAATCGCCCGCAAGAACTCGGAGGCCAAGGCGTTTTGCCGGATCGCGATCTCGGAATGGGTTCCGGCATGGATCCGGTCGACGTCGGACGTTTGGTGTTGCGCGCGATTCGCGATCGACGGCTCTACATCTTCACGCATCCGAGCATGAAGCCGATGGTCGCGGCGTCGCACGCTGCGATCCAAGGCGATTTTGATTGGGCGCAAAAAACGCTCGAAGAGCTTGGCGTCGCGGAAATGGGTCTCGTACAAGGCCAAGAGCCGGTTTAGGCCGCGATCCAACGAACACCAAAAAGAGTCGACACAAATTAGCGTCGCAAAAAACCTTTGAGCAATTCGCCGGCGATACCGGCGAGCGAGGGTGCTTCGTCCGCGCGCGCACCGCGCCGCGCTTCTTCGCGTCCGCCGCGCCGCGCGGGCTGTGTGTGCGCGAACACCGGCGTTCCATCGTCGGCCCAGACGAACGGCTCTTCGAGCTTCAAATCGACGAGTACTTCTTCGGCGAGCGCCTTGAATTGCTTGTAGACCGCCGTGCCTTGCGCATGGTGCAAAATCGCCTGCGGTTTGCCGAAGCCCGAGTTCAGCGTTTCCACGCGCGGGCTGCGCGAGATCGTCGTGGTATACACCGGCCATTCCCGTTTGAAAATTTCTTCAACAAGCAAATCCACCATCGGGCGACCTTGCTCATCGAGTCGCGTGCGTCGATCGACGAGCGTGAGCAAAACCCGCGCACGATCTTTGCCAAGCCCTGAGCGTTCGAGCAGCGCAAAAACTTTGGCCGCTTCTTCGAGCGACGCCCAATCCGCGACCGGCAAGAGCACGCGATCGGCGGCATACAGCGCATTTTGAGTGAGCGCTTCGAGATCGCTCTTCGTATCGAGGATCACGAGCCCGTTCCAACCGCTGCGCTCGAGAATTTCGCGCAAGTGTTCGCGGCGCTCGGCGCGCGTCTTCAAAATCGAAGTGTCCGACGGAGACGGCACGAAATGCACGCCGTACTCGCCGAGCTGGATCACACCGTCGAGCGTGCCTTGCGACCAAGCGTGCTTGAGCGTCTTGGCCGGCGGCGTGGGATCGAGCGCAAACATTCGATCGAGGATGCCCTGATCGTCGGTGCTCAGAATCAAAACCGGCAGGTCTTCGCGCACGGCGCGCAGATACACCGCGAGATTCGTCGCGACCGTAGTCTTGCCGACACCGCCTTTGTTCGAGGAGATCGCAAGCACGCGCAACCGGCGCTCGGGCGCGGCACTTGAAGCAACATCCGGAGCGGCAACTCGCGAAGCCGGACGTGAAGAAAGATGATCGATTTTGTTTTCCGCCACGGCGCGAAAGGTAACGATTGGTTACGATGCCGCCATGACTGCAGTTGGAATCATCCCCGCTCGTTACCCGGCTGTCCGTTTCCCCGGCAAGCCGCTCGCCAAAATCAATGGCCGCCCCATGATCGAATGGGTTTGGGAAGGCGCCTCGAAAGCGAAGACACTTCGCAAGGTCATCGTCGCCACCGACGATAAACGCATCCTCGAAGCCTGTCGCAGCTTTGGCGCCGAGGCCGTGCTCACTTCGCCCGATCATCCCACCGGCACCGATCGCATCGCCGAGATCGCGAAATCTCTCGACGATGAAATCATCGTCAACATCCAAGGCGACGAACCGCTGATGCAAGGCTTCGTAATCGACGCCTTGGTGCGCGCGATCGAAGCCGATCCGCAAGTGCCGATGGCCACCGTCGTACACTCCGCCGGCGATGACGCGCTCAAAGATCCCAATCGCGTGAAGGCCGTGATCGATCAACACGGCTACGCCATGTATTTCTCGCGCAGCACGATTCCCTATCCGCGCATCGAAGACCCCACGCCGCGCGTCTGGCAACACGTTGGTTTGTATGCCTACCGCCGCGACTTCCTACTCAAATTTGTGACACTGCCGCGTACGCCCGCCGAACAAACCGAAGGTCTCGAACAACTCCGCGCTCTCGAACACGGCTACAAAATTCGCGTCGCTCCCGTCGAAGGCTGGGAAAGCGTGGCCGTCGACGTGCCCGAAGACATCGGCCTCGTCGAATACAAACTCCACAATCCCTGAATCCGGCGAACGCGGTGTCCGTTGCTCGGCTGCGGCGAAGCAGATAAGCTGGATTTTTATCGATCCGCCCGCGCAAAAAGGAGCATCGCCATGCGAGCACAAAGCCTGAAACAAGAAGCCTTGGAATCGCTCCGCAATCTGCCCGACGATGCCGACATCGACGAAATCATGTACCGCCTCTACGTCGTCGAAAAGCTGCGCAAGAGCCGTGAAGCCATCGGACAAGGCCAGGTCATCGAACACGAAGAACTCAGGTCCAAGATAGAGCAGTGGTAATCGTCTGGTCGCGGCCAGCGCGCGAAGACTTGCGATTGATCCACCAGTACATCGCTCACGATTCAAGGCGCTACGCCACGCGTGTTGTGCAAGATCTCGTCCATAAAACCAGGGGCTGCTGGAACTACCTCACATGGGCAGGGTCGTGCCGGAAATCAGCGAAGAAGACGTGCGTGAAATCAGCCTGTACTCCTACCGCATCATGTACGAACGAATCGGCGACACAATCTACATTCACGGCGTCATCCACCAACGACGACACTTCAAGCCCGAAGATTTGCAACGCAAATAATGCGTCGTGCGTCCTTCGCGAAAGAAAGACTTCGAACCCGCAGCCATCGGTTCGTGAGCGCTGGTGCCATTTTGGCGCCAGTGTTATGTTGGGCGCTTCTTGGAAACCGAGGCGATTGAAATGGGAACTGCAAATCGGAAGCAAGACCGCATTGGTGCGCGTGTCCCGCGTGAGGTCTACGAAACGCTGCTTCGCGCTGCAGAGCTGACGGGTGCGACGGTCAATCAGTTTCTCGTGCAGGCCGCGCTCAAAGAGGCGCAGGCCGTGATCGAGCGAGAAGATTGGATTCGCCTTTCGCCTCGCGATTGGAACGGACTGCTCGACCTGCTCGAAAACCCGAAGAAGCCCACCCCGAAGCTGAAAGCTGCCCTGAAGCGCTATCAAAAGGCCAAGCGAGACGATGCAGATACTTCCTTTAACTGGAAGCCATGACCGGCAGCGCTTCGACTGCGGCCGCCCCGAGTTGAACGACTGGCTGCGGCAAGTCGCGCGCCAACACCAAGAGAAGTCGCTGTCGAAGACCTTCGCCGCGATTCGCGAGGAAGAGCCGTCACATATTTGTGGCTACTACGCACTCACGCTCGCCGAACTCGACAATCATCACTTGCCCGCAACCTGGCGCAAGAAACTTCCGCGCCGCATTCCCGGTGTGCGACTCGGGCGACTCGCCGTCGACAAGACACTCCAAGGCAAGGGGCTCGGTGAATTGCTTTTGATCAACGCGCTGACACGAACGCGGCACATCATCAACGTGGCGGGCGGCATCGGTCTTTTCGTCGATGCCATCGACGAGCCGGCGGCGGAGTATTACTTGCAATTCGGCTTTCAGGCGATGCCGGACAATCCGTTGCTGCTGTTCTTGCCGGTGGAGTCGTTTGGTCTGTGACGAGAAGTTTCGGCGCACTCGGGATCGCCACCCGCATCGCAAAC
>JADFDR010000147.1 GCA_018262735.1 Geobacter sp. | reverse complement strand
GCAATCCCGAATGCGCGTGTGAAAAAGGGTGATGTGAAGAAGGCTGTCGTGGTGCGCACTGTGAAGAGTTTGCGACGCCAGGATGGTACTTACATCAAGTTCGATGAGAATGCGGCGGTGCTGATTGATAACAATCAAGAGCCGATTGGAACGCGTATCTTCGGCCCCGTTGCACGTGAACTTCGCGCTCGGAAATTTATGAAAATTATTTCTTTGGCTCCGGAGGTGCTCTAAATGGCGGCACGACTTCGCGAGCAATACAAAAAAACGATCGCACCGAATCTCGTCAAGAAGTTCAGCTACAAAAACGTGCACCAAGTGCCCCACCTCGAGAAGGTGGTGATCAATATTGGTCTTGGTGAAGCCACGCAAAATCCGAAACTTTTGGAAAAAGCTGCAGAGGAACTTGCAGCGATTGCGGGACAAAAGCCGGTGCTTTGTCGCGCGAAGAACTCGATCGCTGCGTTTCGGCTTCGCGAGAATCAAGCGATTGGTTGTCGGGTGACACTTCGCGGTGATCGGATGTGGGAATTTTTGGATCGCCTGATGAACGTCGCGCTACCGCGTGTTCGTGACTTCAAAGGAGTTTCGCCCAAATCTTTCGATGGTCGCGGCAATTACAATCTGGGAATTAAGGATCACTCGATTTTCCCAGAGATCAACTATGACAAGATAGAGCGCACGACGGGAATGAACGTCACGATGTGTATCGTGTCGAAGTCGGACGAAGAGAGTCGCGCGTTGCTCGACGAACTTGGAATGCCGTTCCGCAAGTAGCGGGCGAAGGAGAACTGGAACGTGGCGAAGAAGTCAAAAATTGCTCAGCAAAAGCGCGAGCCGAAATTTAAGGTGCGAGGCTATCACCGCTGCAAGTCGTGCGGTCGTGCGCGTGCCTACTACCGGCGCTTTGCATTGTGCAGAATTTGTTTACGAAAATTTGCGCTCGACGGACGGATTCCGGGCGTAATCAAATCGAGTTGGTAGGAGCGAACAATGCCGACAGATCCCATCTCCGACATGCTGGCGCGCGTACGCAATGCAGGCAAAGCGCGCCATTTAGAAACCTTTATTCCTTTTTCGAAGCTGAAGCTTGCGATTTCGACGGTGTTGAAGGAACAGGGCTATCTCAGCAACGTGCATCAAGAAACTCGCCAAGGACATCCGGTGTTGCGCGTGGAAATTCGTTACGACTCGCGCGGTCTGCCGATGATTGATGGCTCCCGCCGCGTCAGTCGTCCCGGTCGACGCGTTTATGTGTCGAAGGACGAAATAGTCCAAGTTCGCAACGGTCTTGGTATTGCGGTTCTCTCGACGTCCAAGGGTGTGATGACGGACGAGGCTGCACGCCAAGCGTCACTCGGCGGCGAACTGCTTTGTGAGGTTTGGTAGTTATGTCACGAATTGGTTTGAGAGCGATTGAAGTCCCGAGCGGAGTCACCGTTGCGGAAAAAAATGGCGCGGTTTTCGTCAAGGGTCCGAAAGGTGAGCTTTCCGAGCGCTTGCCTGCAGGAATCTCCATGCAGCTCGAAGGATCGCAGTTGAATTTCACGCGTACCAATGAGCTGAACGAGACGCGAGCTTTGCACGGATTGATTCGTGCGCTCACGGCAAACATGGTGACGGGCGTAACGAAAGGGTTTCGCAAAGATTTGGAAATCCAAGGCGTTGGTTATCGCGCGCAAGTTGCGGGTAAGCAGTTGAATATGACACTTGGTTTTTCGCATCCGGTTGAGGTGCCGATTCCGGCGTCGATTTCCGTTTCCGTCGAGAACAACACGTTGATCAAAATTGAAAGTATTAGCCGTGCTGCCCTTGGGCAGTTTGCTGCCGACATTCGCGCTTTGCGTCCGCCGGAGCCCTACAAAGGCAAAGGGGTTCGCTACGTCGGCGAACATGTACGACGCAAAGTCGGTAAGAGCGGGACGGCTTGAGGTAAAGCATGAAGAAGAAGATGCACAACGAAAGAAAACGGATGTGGGCGGCGCGGCGACAGCGCGTAGTCCGAAAGATTTCTGTGTCGGACCGCCCGCGACTTACGGTGTTTCGCAGCTCGAAACATATTTATGCGCAGCTTATTGATCCGGTGACGGGACAGACGATCGGTGCGGTTTCGACCTTGTCGAAGGCATTGATTTCCGACGGAGAGAGTACGAAGGACGTCGCCGCGGCCAAGAAGGTTGGCGCAGCGATTGCCAAGTTGGCGGAATCGAAGCAGATCAGCGAAGTCGTGTTCAATCGTAATGGATTTCTCTATCACGGCCGCATCAAGGCCCTTGCCGAGGCCGCTCGCGAAGCGGGTCTTCAGTTCTAAGGTGGAATGATTTTATGGCGAAAGAACGTTTGAACCCGAACGACTTCGAACTCACGGATCGTGTGGTTCATATCAGTCGCGTTGCGAAAGTGGTCAAAGGTGGTCGACGCTTCAGCTTTAGCGCGTTGGTGGTTGTTGGAAACAGTGACGGAATCGTCGGTGTTGGCCGCGGGAAGGCAAGTGAAGTGCCCGAAGCGATCCGCAAAGGCGTTGAGCAAGCACGCAAGCATTTGATGCGTATTCCGATTCGGAACGGAACGCTGCCGCATGAAGTACTCGGTCGATTTGGCGCAGGTCAAGTGCTGCTGAAACCGGCTTCGCCGGGTACGGGCGTGATCGCAGGTGGTGCGGTGCGCGCGGTGGTGGAAAGTGCGGGCGTGCGCGACGTGCTCACGAAATCGATCGGGACGAACAATCCGCAGAACGTGGTTTGGGCCACACTCGCGGGACTGCAACAATTGCGAGAGCCGGAAGTGCGGCTGCAAGAACTCCGAGGGTAAGCGATGGCGAAGAAATCGAAAATCCGGGTGACGCAAGTACGAAGCGCCATTGGATACGACAAGAAGCAGCGCGTGGTGTTGCAAGGGCTTGGTTTGCGCCGTTTGCAACAGACGGTGGAACTCGAAGATACGCCGGCCGTGCGTGGCATGGTGAACAAGGTCGTGCACCTCGTGAAGGTGGAGGGATAACACAATGTTGGATCGACTTGAAACGCGCCCGGGTGCGCGGAAATCGACCAAGCGCCTCGGCCGTGGTACCGGTTCGGGTTTGCACAAGACGTCGGGTCGAGGTGTGAAGGGTCAGGGCAAGCGCTCGGATGGCGCTCCGGTGCGTCTGGGTTTTGAAGGCGGCCAGATGCCGCTCGTGCGCCGCGTGCCGAAGCGTGGCTTTACGAACCGCGATCGGCAAGAAAACGAGATTGTCAATCTCGCTGCTCTCGCCGTGTTTTCCGACGGAGAAACCGTCGATGTGCTTGCACTCAAGGCCAAAGGTTTGATTCGCGGTAGCGGTGCGCCCGTCAAGTTGCTTGGCAACGGCGATCCGCCGAAAAAGCTTACGGTCAAAGTCCATCGCGTGAGCAAGGGTGCGCAGACGAAGCTCGAAGCGAGCGGCGGTACGGTGGAGATCGTGAATTGACCGGAGGTGTGGGAAATATCGGGCGAATCCCGGAACTGAAGTCGCGGATTCTCTTTACGCTCGGGATGTTGATCGTGTACCGGATGGGAACGTTCGTCGTCACGCCGGGCGTCAATCCCGAGGTGATTCGCGGTTTTTTCGAGCAAATGTCGGGCACGGTGTTTGGGCTTTTCAACCTGTTTTCCGGCGGTGCGCTTGAACAGCTATCGATCTTTGCGCTCGGCATTATGCCCTACATCAGCGCTTCGATTATTTTCCAACTTCTTACTGCGGTCGTTCCCGTCCTCGAAGAATTGAAGAAAGAAGGCAACGAGGGCCAAAAGAAGATCAATCAGTGGACGCGCTACGCCACGATTGTCCTCGCGCTGTTCCAGAGTTTTTTGATTGCGCTTGCTCTCGAGAAAGGCCAATTCGGCCAGAATGCAGTCGTGAACCCCGGATGGGGTTTCAAACTTATGTGTATGCTGACGCTGACCACGGGTACATCGTGCATCATGTGGATTGGCGAGCAAATGACGGAGCGTGGTATCGGCAACGGTATCTCGTTAGTGATTTTTTCCGGCATCGTGACGCGTATTCCTTCGGCATTCGCAGCGCTCTTTGAGATGATTCAGACCAAGCGATTCAACTTGGTCGAGGCGTTGTTGCTTTTGCTTTTGGTCGTGGCTGTTCTGGGTTTCGTCGTTTTTGTCGAGCGTGCGCAACGTCGGATTCCGATTCAAACCGCACGTCGCATGGCCGGGCACAACAAGATTATTCAAGGTGGGATGAGTTATTTTCCACTGCGCGTCAACACCGCCGGTGTGATTCCTCCGATCTTCGCATCGTCGTTGCTCATGTTCCCGCTGACCGTGGCGAATTTCGGTGGTTTGCCGGAAGCCGCACAGCAGTTTATGACGGATCATCTGAGTCCTGCGAGCCTGCTTTACAATGCGGTGTATGTCGTGTTGATTGTTTTTTTCGCGTTCTTTTACACTGCAATCATGATCGATCCGAACGATGTCGCCGAGAACATCAAGCGTTCGGGAGGATATATCCCGGGTATTCGTCCTGGAAAAAAGACGGCAGCCTATATCGATCGTGTGCTTTCGCGGCTGACACTGATCGGTGCCGTGTACATCGCGACGGTTTGTGCGTTG
>JADFDR010000146.1 GCA_018262735.1 Geobacter sp. | reverse complement strand
CGATTGCGCCGAGGGTTGAGCCGAAGCATTTGGCGGCGCCACTTGCAGTTCAAGCGCGATCGTTTTTGCGTGTTCGTTGTTGGCAAATTCTGCGTCCGGTCCGTCGGAAGGGGCGGTTGCCGTTACGGGCGCAGGACGTTGCGGCGCGGTTCGCTTTGCTTGAGTTGCTTCGAGCGTAACGTCGTTGGCAGGCGGTCGCGTCGCGGGTGCTGCAGGCTGTGCAGCTTGCGGAGACGGTGTTGACGCGCGTTGCGGAGCGGCATGGCTTGTGCTGGCACGTGCCGCCGGCGGAGGAGCAACCGAGGAGACGGTGGATGCAGGGACGCTTTTTTGTGTTGCTTGAGGTGTCGTCGTAACAGGTTGCGAGCGGGTGGCAGAGGTGCGCACGGGTGTCGGCACAATCGCAGTCTCTTCGTCGGTGAGTTCAAGTTCGGAAAATTCTTCTGCGACACGCGTTTTGGGTGCAGCGGCCGGTGCCGGTGCGACAGGGTCGTGGAAGTCGAGATCGCGCGATGGATACGTCGTCTGGAACGCAGCGTTCAGATCGTCGAGTTGAAATTCCATTTCGTCGGTAGGACGCAGGTCGCGTCCGTCGCTCGCAATGCCCGGCGTGCCAAGCGGATCGCCCAAGGCCATGATGGTGCGCCCATTTTCGTCGCCTCCCATGCCGGGTACACCAAAGTTTTTCAGTTGCGAGGCATACTTGGCGCCGCGTCGTCCCGCCATGGGATTTTCGAGGCTTTGCTTAAACGTAAAAATTGCGTCACCGACGCGAACGGCATCGCCGTTCTTGAGTTCCTGGCGGATGACTTGCGTTTCGTTGACGAAAGTTCCGTTGCCCGTGTGATTGTCGAGGATGTAGTAGGCGTTGCCTTCGCGTTTGAAGATGGCGTGTTCGCGCGAGATTTCGGTGCTGTGGAGCACGACGTCGCGATCGGGATTTCGGCCCACCGTGACTTCAAGCGTATCCCAAAGAATGAGTTGCTCGGGATCGACACCGTTATCGATCAGGATGTAGGTGTAGAGTTTTTTCTCCGCCATTTGGATCCCCCTCGTTTTCTTTTCTTTTTTCGGAATACGAGGCCGCGTTCTTGATCGCGAAGTCCAAGGCCGGAGTACAGAGTCTTGCGAATGCATCGCAAGGCCAGGCTGGTGTTTTTTCGATTGTCTTGAAGTGGGGCAAAGGGAGAATGTTTCGTTTTGGAGCGAACAGAATCGCATTGCATCGTGATGAAATTCGCTGGTGCTTTCCGTGTGTGCGTTGCATCGAACGTGTCGTTGCGAGCAGTTTTTTCGGTAGAATGGGCAGCGTTTTTGGCGATCCTGTCGCAACTCCCAGGAGAGAGCGTGTGCATATTCCCGATTCGATGCTGCAAGGAGCGATTTGCCCCGTGACCGCCGTTGTGAGCGCAACGGGACTCGCGGCAGCAACCTATTTTGGTGTCAAGGCGAAAACCAAACCCTCTGCGGTGCGATTTGCTGCAATAACGGCGCTGATTTTTGCAGGGCAAATGTTGAACTTTCCGATTTCGAACGGGACGTCGGGACACTTGCTCGGCGGCGTGCTCGCGGCGAGTTTGCTCGGAACACCTTTTGGTGTTCTTTCGATTTCGCTTGTAGTGGCGATCCAGTCTTTGGTTTTTTCCGACGGTGGCATCACGGTGCTCGGCGCGAATTTGCTCAATATGGCACTCGTGGGCGCGGGCATTGGCGGCTTGTTGCACGCACGCTTGCGCGCAGCGATGCACGGCGCGTTTGCGCAGCACTTCGCGACGGCACTTGCTGCATGGGTTGCAGTCGTTTTGGCGGCCCTCGGTGTTAGCCTCGAACTGGCGTTCGCGGGACAAATCGCGCTGAGTAAAGTTTTGCCGGCCATGCTTGCGACACACGCCGTAATTGGTGTTGGAGAAGGGGTGTTGACGGTTGCTGTGAAGGCGCTGCTTTCGGCGCAGTTCGATACCGCAAAGCCACTACGACATTCTTTTGTGTCCGTTGCGGGGACGTTGCTTTTTGCGCTTGTAGTGAGTCCCTTCGCATCGCCTTTGCCCGACGGTCTGGAATGGGTCGCGCAGCGCTACGGCTTTCTGCATCAAGCGGCGCCGACGTTCGTTGGTCCTTTTGCGGAGTACATGTTTCCGGTGCTGAAAAATCCGATTTTCTCGACGGTGGCTGCAGGTTTCTGCGGTGTGTTGATTGCGTTTGGGGTGGCGTGGCTCCTTGCGCAAATGCTTGTGCGCCTTGCACCGAGCTCGTCAGCGCATGGGTGATCGATCCAGGCGTGTCTATGTAGAGTGATTTTTACATGAGGAGGTAATTTCGCGTGGAAGGTGGAAAGAATATTCATGAGTCCTTGTTTGCGATTGAACCTGCCTTAGGAATTGTCGAGCGTGTTTCCTTCCTTTGTGATCAGGTAGCCGGTAAAACCGTACTCCATGTCGGATGTGCGGATTATCCGCTTACGATGCAGCGGATGAACGATTCCAGCTTTTTGCATCGACGTCTTTGCGGTGTGTCCTCCTATTGCGTCGGTCTCGATGCTTCGAAAGAAGCTCTGGAGGCAAGCGAAAAGCGGGTTTTGAACATTTGATCGAGGGAGATGCCTGCCAATTGTCGCAGGATGTTCACGAAAAGTTCGATTACATCGTGGCGGGCGAGGTGCTTGAGCACTTGCCCAACCCAGGGCTTTTTTTGGCGGAAGCGGCGCGTTGTCTAAAGCCGGGGGGTGCACTTTTCGTGACCGTTCCCAACGCGTTCAATCTTTTGCGAATCATCGGTTTGTTTCAGGGATATGAGTCCGTGCACAAGGATCATTGCTTCTATTTTTCCGGGAAGACATTGGCGCGTTTGGCCGCGCTCTATGGCTTCAAGCTAGAGCGTATCGGCTATACCGATCCGCTGGTCAGTGCGAGGTGGAAGCCGTTTTTGAGCTGGGCATGGCAGCAGTTGATCCAACACATGCCCGTGTTTGGGCAATCCGTCGTTGCGGTGCTGAGGTTCGGCGACGATCGCAAGCTTTCCTGTCGCATTCTTGATTGAATTCGAGTCGTGCGCAGAGTGCATCGCGTAACGGAAACGCTCGGCGCTCGGCGCTCGGCGCTGTTGGTGCCGAGGTGCGTTTGGCTCTTGGATTCCTTGCGCAGAGAAGTTTCCGAAGCAACACAAAAAAGCGTAGTGTGCAAGAAGGATTTTCCGTGCGAAAAAAGCGCGTTCTTTGAGAAAACTCAGCACGCCATACCCTTGCGAGTGGTCCTTCAAACGGCCCGTGTTTTTGTGCGCTGAAAAAATCGCGTCTTCTGCGCGCGCTCTTTGAGAAAAGCCCAAATGTCCGGGCTTGCATCTCTTGCACAGAGGGTCACGAGTGAAATTTTTCTCTTGAAAAACGAAGCGCAAGAACATGCGCGAACTACGTGATTTTATGGGTGGTGGCCCAGGGCGGAATTGAACCGCCGACACTGCGATTTTCAGTCGCATGCTCTACCAACTGAGCTACCGGGCCACGCGAGGGGGCAACTTAGCCGTTTGGATTGCGCGCGGCTAGTTGAATTTTCGATTCTTGCAAACGGCGTCGGGTTACCAAACGCCGCACGAAAATTTGCGCCGCGCGGTTCGCAGAGCCGCACTGCGGCGGCCACGCGCAAGAAAGCGTGCGCAAGAGCGGCGCAATGGGACTGCGAGTGGACGCGTCCACCTTCTTACGGGGGCAAGTGCTTGCGCGCAGCGGTGTTACGGGTGCGGCGATTGCTGTGTCATCGAGGATTCGATGCGGATGCTTTCGATCACCACGTTTTCGAGCGGGCGATCGATCGGCCCAAAACGGCCATAGATGTCGCGCGGGGTAGAGACGATCTTTGCAACGACGTCGATTCCGGCCACGACGCGCCCAAAAGCCGTGTACTCATGGTCAAGGTGCGGCGCATCGTCGGTGACGATGAAGAATTGGCTGCCGGCGGAATCGGGTGTGTTGCGCCGCGCCATCGAAACAACGCCGCGCGTATGCGGTAGTGCGTTGAACTCGGCCTTGATCGTGTAGCCCGGACCGCCTTGCCCGTCATCGTTTGGATTCTTGTTCTTCGTGTTCGGATCTCCACCTTGGATCATGAAACCTGGGATGACGCGGTGGAAGTACGTGCCGTCGTAGAAACCTTCGTTCGCGAGCTTCTCGAAGTTTGCGACGGTGTTCGGTGCAATCTCCGACAAGAGCTCGAAACGAATCTCACCGAAATTTTTCACTTTCATCACAGCGATGTTGTGGGGACCCGAAAGATCGGGCAGAGCGGAGTCGGCGTTTTGCCCAGCGCCGGATGGGCCGGCGGCATTTTCGGCGGCGTTCTTCTTCGCCACATCTTTGGGATCGCAGCCAAGCAGAGCGAAGGTGAACACGAGCGAGACGACGACGAAGCAATGAAAAAAAACTTTGCTCTGAGTTTGGATTCGCGGCGCGCTCATGGTGGATCTCCTTGGCAATGGATTGTTGGCGTATTTATGCACCGACGCGCACGATCGTGCAACGGTCGAGAGTGAGGATTCGCCGCGCTGCACGCAGAATATCCTGCTTCGAGAGTGCGGAGATTTTTTCGCGGTAGTGCATGCTGGAGTCGG
>JADFDR010000145.1 GCA_018262735.1 Geobacter sp. | reverse complement strand
CCTCGGATCCATTGCATTTTCCGCGAATCAGGGCCGATGTTTTCCGTCGGTGGAAAATCAACTCGTCTTTCAAAAGCAGGATTCATCAGAGGTCCCTTCGAGTTTTCTTGCGTTTCTTCGCGCTTTTCACGGATAGCTTGGAATCGGAGATTCGTTCCTACGCTCTACAGTGTCATCCGGAAGTCCAGGAACGAGAGCGCAGGGAATGGCTCGTGCGCCGCGCTCTCGAAATTTGGAAGTCACGCTGGAAATTGTTGCAGGAAAGGCCAAAGGAGTTGAAACTGGAAAAAGCCTGGAGAAAACGACTATGACTTTCGAACGAGCGATTGCGGAATTTGGCACCTACTTGACTGCGCAGCGCGGGTTTTCTGCGCATACGCGTCGCGCTTATTGCCGCGATGTTTCGCAGTTTGCAACACATTTCGGTGTCGATCGTTCGCCAAGCGATGTGTCGGACGAGGATCTGCGCGAATTTCTCGGGGGACTGCATGCGGAGCGTCACCCCGCGACGCTGGGTCGCAAGCTGTCCTCGTTGCGTGCTTTTTTTCGGTTCTTGCGCTGCGAAAAGGGTCAAGGGCTTGACCCTGCGCACAATCTCCCGGCACCCAAAATTCCAAAGCGCTTGCCGCGTCCGTTGGCGATTGATGATTGCGAAGTTCTTTTGAATTTCGAGCGCGCGGCCGAGCCGCCTTTGGTCACGAGCGCGGTGCATCCGCGTTGGTTGCGCGACCGAGCGATCGTCGAGCTTTTGTATGGCGCGGGGATGCGCGTGAGTGAACTCACGAGTTTGGATATCGAGGATTTGGATCTCATCCGCAGTGAAGTGCGGATCTTCGGCAAAGGTTCGAAGGAGCGCATCGTGCCCTTGCCGTCGCTCGTTTGCGAAGTGCTGCGCGAGTACTGCTCGAGTTCCGCGTGCTTGCGGCAAGGGGCGTTGTTTCGCGCCTTGCGTGCGCGCAAGGGTGAAGCACCGCGTCGGCTGGCTGCGCGCGACATTGCGCGCATTCTCGAGACTCGTGCCAAGGCAGCCGGCTTGACCGAACATGTGCACCCGCATCGCTTGCGACATAGCTATGCGACGCATCTTTTAGATATGGGCGCGGATTTGCGCGAGATTCAGGAGTTGCTGGGACATGCGACGCTCTCGACGACGCAGCGATATACCGCAGTTTCCGTGCAGCGATTGCTTGAGGTGTACGATCGAGCGCATCCGCGTGCGAGTCACACCTCTCTTTTCGAGAGGCCGGCGACGAGTGAAACGGGAGGAGCCTCTGAGCAATCTCACTTTCGAAAGACAAGTTGATTTTCCACCGACGGAAAACATCTGCTCGGGTTTGCGAAAATTTTTGGGAAATGAAATGGATCCGAGGTTCTTTGGGTAAGGCTTGCAGTGGTCTTGCCGAAAATGCGACGAGGACACTCCGCGGAAGGCTCGGGGTGTTCTGAATTTTTGTTTTTGGTTTTTGAGGGAGGAGCGATCACGATGGGGTCGAAAGCGCCGCGTATTTTGATCGTCGATGACGAACGATTTTTTCGTGAAGCACTGACGGATATTTTGACGACAGCGAAGTTTGAGACGGATGTGGCGCAGGATGGCCGCGAGGCGTTGGCAAAAATCGTCGATCCACATTTTGGTGTCGTGATCCTCGATGTTCAGATGCCTGGCATGGATGGCTTGCAGGTGCTGGCGCGCTTGCGCGAGATGCGGCCTGCCTTGCGCGTCATCATTCTTTCGGCGCATACCGAGCAAGAGCGCGTTCTTGAAGCGTTGCGTGCCGGTGCGGCGGATTATCTCGCAAAGCCGATTCATGAAGAAGAGTTGATCCTCGCGGTGCAGCGTGCATGCGAAAACTTTCGGGTCATTGAAGTGTCGACGCGTTTGCGAACGCGCTTGCGCGCGCTCGAATCGCGCATCGTTTCGCTTTCGAGTCTTGCAGGAACGCTGGGTGGCGACGATGCGCAAAAAGCGCTTGCAACGAGTGCTGCCGAGGCTGTTGCGGAAGTTGTGGGTGCAGCCAAGACATCGGTGATGCTCATCGATGCCAAGCAAGAGCAGTTGCAAGTGTTCGCCACCGTCGGACGCGATCTCAAGCCCGAAGATTTCGGTGCCGTGAAAGTCGGCGATCCTGTTGCGGGCAAAGTGTTTTCGTCGGGGGAGCCGCTGCTCGTCAAAGACGTACGCGCGGATGCGCGTTTTCAAGCGAACGATCGCTATCGTGCGCGTTCGTTCCTTGCAGTGCCGATTTCGGGACAGCAAAAAAAGCTCGGTGTGCTTTGCGCGACGGATCGTACGACCGGCGAAGCATTCGACGAAATGGATCTTGCGTTGTTACACATTCTTGCGTTGCAGGTCGCGCCTTTGTTGGAACGTCTATGCACGCCGCTGGCCGGACTTGCTGCGGAAGCCTTGGTTGTGGACGAGATGGAGCGCACCGCCGAGATGAATCTCGTCGATTTGCAAATCGCCAAAGCCGAAGAAGAGAGTGCGATCGTCGTGACTGCAGAAGTGGATTTCGATGCAGAACTGGCACGGCGAATTTGCGAGGCAATGAGCACGGAAGTCGAGCCCGGACGCATTCTCGAAGCTTCGCTTGCGCCGATTGCGGAGATCCTGCATGCGGCACCGGTTGCGGTGTATCTCGCGAGTGCCGCGCAAGCTGCACTCGTGCTCGAAGCACAAGCGGCAAACGTGGAGCGCAAGGATCGCGCTTTGCTTCCACTGGATGCAGGTCTCACAGGTGCGGTGTTTCGGACGGGAAAACTCGTTGCGACAGATCGGCCGCAATCCGATCCGCGCTTTCAGGTCAATGTCGATACGCCCGAGGATGGCGCTGCGACGGCGCTGCTTTGTTTGCCGCTGCAGTTTCGTGGGAAGGTGCTCGGTGTGCTGCGCGCTTTTCCGAGCGTGTCGGGGATGACATCGCCGCGTACTGGCGAAGTGCTGACGGCAGCGCTATCCGCTGCCGTGCGCAATGTTTTGTTGTATCGAAGTCTCGTCGAGACGATGGATGAAGTCGCCACGATTCGGCGCGAAGACGCAACGCGAGGCAAACGATGAAAACTTTGATTGATAAGGCGGAAGTGCTGATCGAAGCGCTTCCGTACATGCGGCGTTTCGTCAACAAGACGATCGTGATCAAGTACGGCGGTCATGCCATGACCGAAGAAGAGTTGCGTGCTTCGTTTGCGATCGATGTCGTATTGCTCAAGCACATCGGCATTCGCCCCGTGATCGTGCACGGTGGCGGCCCGCAAATTGGCGAGACGATGACGCGCCTCGGTCTCAAGCCGCAGTTCGTGCAAGGCATTCGCATCACCGACGATCCAACCATGGAAGTTGTGGAGATGGTGCTTGGTGGAAGGATCAATCAAGAGATTGTGCAGTTGGTCGAGCGTGGCGGTGCGCGCGCGCTCGGGCTCACGGGCAAGGATGGTTCGATGATTCGCGTCGAGCGCAAACTCGTCGGTGATCAAGACGTCGGCCGAGTCGGAAAAATCTGCAATGTCGATCCGTATCCGATTCGCGCGGCGGCCGACGCGGGGTTCATCCCCGTGGTGGCACCGCTTGGTGTCGACATGCAGGGCGTGAGCTACAACGTCAACGCCGACGACGCAGCGGGCGCACTCGCAGCGGCGCTCCATGCCGAGAAATTGATTTTGCTCACCGATGTCGAAGGCGTGAAGAACGGCCAAGGTGAATTTTTGCATCAACTCTCTGAGATCGAAGTCAAAAAACTGATCGCGGAAGGAACGATTCGGGAAGGAATGATTCCCAAGGTCGAATGTTGCCTGGACGCCCTACGCGGAGGAGTGTCAAGTGCGCACATCGTCGATGGACGCATGACGCACGCCATTTTGCTTGAAATTTTTACCGACCGCGGTATTGGAACCTTGATCACCTTATAACACACGAAAGTGACAAACGATGACACAGCATTTTTTAACGCTTGCCGATTGGACCGCCGAGGAACTGCGCCAGAGCCTTGTTCGTGCAGCCGAGTTGAAACAGGGCCGCGCAAAGGGTGAAGAGCAGAGGCTTTTGCGCGGCAAGACGCTGGCTCTTTATTTCGAAAAACCGTCGTTGCGTACGCACGTCACTTTCGAAGCCGGCATGGCCCAGCTTGGCGGACATGCCATTTTGCTTCGCCCCGAGCAAGTCGGAATTGGAACACGAGAAAGTGTCGAAGATGTGGCACGCAGCCTTTCGCGTTGGGTGGATGCGATTATGGCACGCACTTTTCGGCATGAACTTCTCGAAGATCTTGCGCGCGCAGCGTCCGTGCCGGTGATCAATGGGCTCTCGGATCGCTGGCATCCTTGTCAGGCACTGGCCGATTTTCAGACGATGGCGGAGAAAATGCCGCTCGAGAAAACGGTGCTCGCCTATGTAGGAGATGGCAACAACGTGGCGAGTTCGTTGTTGATCGGCTGCGCGCTTCTGGGTCTCGAATTTCGCATTGCGACGCCCAAGGCGTATCGCATTCCCGAAACGGTCTGGCAACGCGCGCGGCAGTTCGCACAAAAAAGTGGTGCCAAACTCGAATGGATCGAAGATCCCAAGGTGGCCGTGACGGGCGCTCATTTCGTCTACACCGATGTGTGGACCAGCATGGGCCAGGAGGTGGAACGCGCCAAACGCCTCAAAGATTTTG
>JADFDR010000144.1 GCA_018262735.1 Geobacter sp. | reverse complement strand
AAAAACGAAGAATGGGAAGCACCGGACCGAATTGCTCTTCGTCGACGAGACGCACTCCCTCGGCAATTTCCGTCACCAGCGTCGGCGGATAGAAATAGCCCGGCCCCGGAAGCGGCGCGCCGCCCGTCAAAACCCGTGCACCGTTTCGCTTGGCATCGTCGACAAGAACACAAATCCGCTCGTACTGCGCCCGGTTGTTGAGCGGGCCGAGCTGTACGCCTGGATTCGTACCTACGCCGATTTTGATCTTGCTCGCTTCTTCAAGCAAAGCCGCACAAAGAGCATCATAAACTTTTTCGTGTACATAGAGACGCTTGATTGCAACGCAAACTTGTCCACCATTGTTGAAAGCCGCACGAAAAAGCTGGGGTGCAACTTGCTTGGGATCGATATCGTCGAGAACGATCGCCGCATCGTTGCCGCCGAGCTCGAGCGTCACCCGCTTGAGATCGAGTGCGGCACTTGCCAGGATTTTCTTCCCTGTCGAAATCGATCCTGTAAACGCAATTTTGCGTATACCTTCATGCTGCGTCATCCATGCACCAAGTTCGTCTCCTCCGCAAAGCACATTCACGACGCCCGGCGGCAGAATGCCACGCACGATTTCCCCAAACTTGAGCGTCGAGAGCGGCGTATGCGGCGAAGGCTTCAACACCACCGTATTCCCCGTCAAAAGCGCGGGTGCGATTTTCCAGACACCCATCTTCAGTGGAAAATTCCATGGAGTAATGGCTCCCACGACACCGAGCGGGCAACGCCGGATTTCGACACGCGTCGTCGCGGTCTGCGAAACAATTTCCTTCGGAATCTCATACTGCGCCGTCGTGCGAAACCAGGCCGCACTCGTCGCCGCTTCCTCGATGCCTTTTTCGAGAATCTTCCCTTGCTCGCGTGTAATCAAATGTCCAAGCATCTCCGCATTCGCTTCGACGGCCGCAGCGATTTCGAACATTCTCTGACGGCGCTCCTCGATCGAAGTTTGCGACCACGCCACGAATGCCCGTTGTGCGGCCTCGACTGCGCGATCGAGATCGGTGCGTGTTGCAGTTGGCGCACGCGCAATCACCTCTTCCGTCGCAGGATCGAGAACCTCGAGCCGCATTTCATCGTCGCGCGCAAAAACAGCCTCACCGTCGATCGTCATCGAGTATTCAGACATGATTCCTCCCATGCGGTGCGCAACGGCACCACCCTAGCTGAGTCGCAGACGAGTCAAACCGCGAACTTCACATTCTTTCGCAAGCATCGAAGCATTGCACGCAAGCTGCATGCAAGATGTGCGTTCCGGATCGATGCAAAAAGACGAGCGCATGGCAAAACCCAATTTCGAGAAAGCGCGATAAAGTTTCTGCCCGCTGCCATTGGAGCCACCTTGCGCCGGCACGATCCGGTCTTTGGAAAACCTGAAGGAGACCCGAATTCATTTCACCTCACAAATGCGAGTTGGCTTTCCACCGACGGAAAACATCCGCCCTGGTTTGCGACAAAACTCAAAAAAGAAAATGGATCAGCGGTTCCTTAAAAACCGCGAACGCTCCAGCGCAATTTCGGCACTTGCCTGTGCAGCCGAAGAGGAAGGAAAACAGCGATGAAGAAAATTCGAATTGGCCTCGTCGGCGTCGGCAACTGCGCAAGTTCGCTTGTACAAGGAATCTATTTCTACGCAAACAAAACCGCCGAACACGCGGTGGGCCTCATGCACTGGGAAATCGGAGGCTACCGACCGTCGGATATCGAAGTCGTCTCCGCCTTCGATATCGATCTGCGCAAAGTCGGCAAAGATGTCGCCGAAGCCATCTTCGAAAAGCCCAATTGCACGACGCAGTTTTTTTCGAGCATTCCCAAAACGGGCACATGCGTACGCATGGGATACATCCTCGACGGAATTTCAGAACACATGTCCGAGTATCCCGAAGAGCGCCGTTTCGTCGTTTCGGATCAAAGGCAGCCTACACAAGAAGATGTCGTTCGCGAGCTTCGCGAAAGCGCCACAGAAATCCTCGTAAACTATCTGCCCGTCGGTGCCGAGCAGGCCACGCGCTTCTACGCGGAATGCGCACTCGAGGCGAGCGTTGCCTTCGTGAACAATATGCCCGTGTTTATTGCAAGCGATCCCGTCTGGGCCGAGCGTTTTGCTCAAAAAAGCTTGCCTATCGTCGGAGACGACATCAAGGCGCAATTGGGCGCAACCATCACCCATCGCATGCTTGCCGATTTGTTCCGACGGAGAGGCGTCCAGCTCGAGCGCACCTATCAACTCAACACGGGTGGCAATACCGATTTCCTCAACATGCTCAACCGCGATCGCCTCGCCTCCAAGAAGCGCTCCAAGACCGAAGCCATACAAGCAGTGCTCGGCACGCGACTTGCCGATGAGAACATTCACGTTGGACCAAGCGATTACGTGGCATGGCAAAACGACAATAAACTGTGTTTCTTGCGCATGGAAGGCAAACTCTTTGGCGAAGTGCCAATGCATCTCGAATTGCGCTTGTCCGTCGAAGACTCACCCAATTCCGCCGGTGTCGCGATCGACGCAATTCGGTGTTGCAAACTCGCCCTCGAACGACGCGTCGCGGGCCCGCTTCACTCTCCCTCCGCATTTTTTATGAAGCACCCCCCGCGACAAATCACAGATGACGAAGCGATGCGTCATACCGAGGAATTCATCGCAGGCACTCGCGAGCGCTAAGGGGCGGAACCCTCTCATGCACCAGCGAGCAATGCGTTTGTGCGAGCGGGCGCACACGGCTCGCAACAAGAACTTTCATGCGCGGGCAAAACTCTCACAGCGATTCGTCTTCCGTCGGAGATTTTGCAACACCCAGCAATTCGGGCTCTTTGAAGCTTCGCGTCGTTTGCTCGATGCCCGTCAGCCTCGGCATCTCTTTGTTTGTCGCGCCAAGTTCGGGAAAGCGGCGCGCCGAAACCAAGACACGCGATTCAAACGATCCCACAGCATTGTTGTAAGCGGAAACCGCACTCTTGAGTCCGCCGCCCACCTTTTCGAAATGTTCTGCAAACACAATAATGCGTTCATAGAGCTCACGCCCGAGCGTACCCATGGCTTGCGCATTTTCTGCAAGCTTTTCTTGGCGCCAGCCATACGCCACTGCACGCAAAAGCGCGATCAAAGTCGTCGGGCTGGCCACGATCACTTTTTCACCGATGCCGTACTCGATCAAACTCGAATCCTGCTGCAAGGCGGCGCTAAAAAAAGTTTCACCAGGAAGAAACATCACGACAAATTCCGGTGTCGATTCAAATTGCCTCCAGTATTCCTTCGCACCCAGTTTGCGCATATGCTCTTTCACCTGACCCGCATGACGTTTTAAGTGCGTCTCGCGCGCATCGTCACTCGTCGCTTCCACGGCATCGAGATAGGCTTGCAACGGCGCTTTTGCGTCGACGATCACTTGCTTCCCGCCAGGCAAACGCACGATCATATCCGGCCGGAGTTGTCCTTCTTCGCCCTGAACCGTTTTTTGCTCCACGAAATCGCAGTGTCCAATCATGCCGGACATCTCGACGACATTGCGCAATTGAATCTCGCCCCAACGCCCGCGCACTTGCGGCGCACGCAAGGCTTTGACGAGGTTGCCCGTTTCGAGCTGCAACTTTTGATGCCCCTCGGACATCACTTTGACCTGCTCGCTGATTTGCTCATACGCAGAAATGCGTTGTTTTTCGATTTCCCCAATTTTCGAATCCACTTTTTCGAGCGACTCGCGAACGGGCTTGATCATTTCGTCGATTGCAAGCTGACGCGTGCTAAGATCGTGCGCCGCACCTTCGTGGAATTTTTCGAGGGAAGCTTTGGCCAACTCCAAGAAACTTTCGTTGTTTTTGCGCAGTGCATCTGCAGAAAGCGCCGCAAATGCATCTCGCAGGTTTTTTTCCGCCTCGGCAAGCAAGGCCTGCTTTTCGTGTCCGTTTGCAACTTCCGCCTTGTATTCCGCTTCGAGACGCACTCGGTCAGATTCGCTCGCGCGCAACTCGTCCCGCAATTTTTGAATCTCGAAAGTGCGTGAGTCACATTCTTGTGTCAATCGAGCAAACTGCACCTGGCGTTCTTCGGCCAGCGCGCGCGCAGCGGCAAATTCGCTTTCAAGACGAAGCTGCCTTTCGCCCGCACGCACCTGAACCATCAAGTAGGCAATGCCGCCTCCAAACAAGAGACCAAGTCCAAAACCGATCCATGCCGCCGTGTTCACGCTGGGTTACTCCATTGCTTGATGAAATTTTTCTGAAAAAGAAAGTCTACCCAAGATGCGACAGGGGCTCGCCGGTTGCAAAGGCAAAAGCATCAGCACCACAGCAATCGCGCCGTGCAGCACCCTCGCATTGCGCTGCTTCTTTGCATGCAAGCTCTTTCATGAACGTCACAAACTCGCCCTGCGTCCGATGCGCAAGGCGCGGATTCAACAGCTTCTCTTCTCCGACGGTAGTCATGAAAAATCCGCGGTAGTCATGCCCAGGATAGACACGCGTCGAGTTCGGCAAACCAAAAATTCGGCTTTGAATCGATTCGTAAAGCAGAGCTGCATCGCTGTCCTGCAAATTGGTCCGACCTGTGCTTCGGATCAAAAGCGTATCTCCCGTAAACACCATCGAACGATCCGCGGATAGAAAACTTAAACATCCGAGTGTATGGCCTGGCGTTGCGCGTACTTCGAGAGACA
>JADFDR010000143.1 GCA_018262735.1 Geobacter sp. | reverse complement strand
ACGCTCTTGCCGAGTCGCCAAGGTGCACGCGTCGATCCTGCCGAGGCGTTGCGTTATGAGTGAACGAGCTTGTCTTGCTTTGGATCCGGCGCAACGTCCCGAAGACGTCTTGTTCGAAACCGTCGATCTTTGTAAAAAATTTCAGGCGGGCGATTTGCAAATCGATGTGTTGCGTAACGTGAATCTGCGTATTGCTGCAGGCGAACGCGTGGCGATCTTGGGCCAATCTGGCGTTGGCAAATCGACTCTGCTCTACATTCTAGGCACGCTCGATCATCCGACTTCGGGCTCGTTGCTTTTTCGCGGAAAAGACGTGTTCTGCAAAACTTCGGCGGAACTTGCGACGTTTCGCAATCACGAACTCGGTTTCGTATTTCAGTTTCATCATCTGTTGCCGGAATTTTCCGCACTCGAAAATGTGATGATGCCGGGTTTGTTGCGCGGTTTGAGTTTTGCGGAGATGCGCGATCGCGCACGAGCGATTTTGGAAGAGGTCGGGCTTTCGCATCGTCTGGAGCATCACGTCGGCAAGCTCTCCGGCGGTGAACGTCAGCGCGTTGCCGTCGCGCGTGCGCTTGTTTTGAATCCTCCGTTGATTTTGGCGGATGAGCCAACCGGCAATCTTGATCCGCGCACCGGCGAAAGAATCGAAGATCTCTTGCTTGAAATGAACGAAACCCGCGGCATTGCGCTCGTGGTTGTGACGCATTCGGATCGATTGGCTGCCAAGATTGGTCGTCGGCTGACACTCATCGACGGGAATTTCTGAGTCGGCTTTTGATCGTGCATGTTTCCTGAGCACAAGTGACATTATTGCGTGTAGTGCGGCATGCCGCGTGCTGTGAGATGGCGACGCAAGGAGCGGAGCAAAAACGACTTTGCAGTGCATGAAAAACCAAGGAGATCCGCATGTCCGACCTCGTTCTTGTCATTGGCAACAAAGCGTATTCCTCTTGGTCGCTTCGCCCGTGGCTGTTTCTGAAACACTCACGTATTCCTTTTTCCGAAGTACACGTTTCGCTTGACGGTGCACATGCGAAAGAAAATCTTCAGCGCCATTCTCCGTCGGGGAAAGTGCCCGTGTTGCGCGACGGGGCATTGACCGTCTGGGACTCTTTCGCGATTTGCCAATATCTCACCGAAAAATATCCCCAAACTCTGGGCTGGCCCAAAGAGGCTGCGGCGCGCGCGACTGCGTACTCCGTTGCTGCCGAGATGCACTCTGGATTTTTGAATTTGCGTCGTGAGATGCCAATGAATTGCCGCGCGGAGTCGCTGCATGTGACACTTTCGGAGGACGCTCGCAAGGAAGTTGCGCGCGTGAAGCAGATCTGGCGCGATTGTCGCACTGCGTTTGGGGGCAAACTCGGCAGCAAGCGGCCGTGGCTCTTCGGCGAGTTTGGCGTCGCCGACGCGTTTTATGCGCCGGTCGCGTTGCGCTTCAAGACGTATGGCATTGAACTCGATCCCGTCGAACAGGCTTATGCCGATGCCATTTTGAGTTTGCCCGAGATTCGGAGTTGGATCGATGCGGCAAAGCAAGAGACGGAAGGAAGTGACCCGTTTTCCGTCGGTGTTCCTGCGAAGTGAACTTGCACTTTCGTCCGGCGTGTACGCAGGATGCCGTGATCGCGCACGAATTGATCTATGCCTCGGCACCCGACGTGTTCGACTTCTTGTTCGATGTGCGAAGCCGATCCGCGCGAGATTTCTTGATGGCCTGCTTCGCGGAAGGTTCCGGGTTGTTTGGCTGGGGCAATCATACGATTCTCGAAAGTCAGGGTCGGATCGTCGGTGTGGCAGCGCTTTACGATGTGGCGGCGCAGCATCGAATGAGCATTGAAGTGGGCAGACAAATCCTGCGTTTCTTCGGAGGACTACGCTGTTGGCGGGTGTTCCGGCGCCTTCTTGCCTCGTCGCGCGATGTGCCGCCAATCCAGTCGGATGCCCTGTATTTGGCGCATCTCAGCATTTTGCCCGAGTGGCGAAGGCGCGGCGTGGCAAGCCGTTTTTTGACAACGCAAATCGACGCAGCCCGCACGGCAGGCTACCGATTGCTTGCGCTCGATCTGGACGCGAAGAATGCGCCCGCCGAAGTGCTGTACCGACGTTTGGGTTTTCGTCCCATTTTGCGCTACGGGGGGCATGAGTGCGCTCGGTCGATCCGGTTGCCGGTGCGCGTACGGATGGAGTTGCTGCTTTAAGTTTGCGCTTTGCAACTGCGAATAAGTCGGTTCGTTGCCTTGCTCCAAAAAATCTCGCCCATTAGAATGGGCTACCGATTAAGATGCCTCGGAAATTGAGAACAAGAGTTCGTTAAAACTGAAACCAAATGAGTTTTCGATCGAATTGAAAAGCGGGCCAAGGCCCAGATTGCGATCAATGTTGGAGGGCGCGTGCGGCTCGTTTGCCGAAGCGGAGTTGGCCGGATCTTCCGAGCGCTTCATGTTTTTTTGTACGGGGTGCTACTCGCCGCACTGTGCGTGTCGGCAGGTCGCGCCTTGGCGCAAACCGAGACTACGCAGTCTTTGCAATCCATCGCCGTTGCGCCGTTGCGCATCCATAGCGCACAACCACTCGCCCATTTGGAATCGACTTTGCCGCAGCTCTTGGTTTCGCGGCTGCAAGCGAGCGACGCTTTCGCCGTGATTGCGCCGGAGGAGACGAGCACCGCGTTGGGTGGGGCCGCTCTCGACGACGAGGCCGCACTGCGACGTGCGGCGCAGAAACTCGGTGCAGATTATCTCGCGCTTGGAACGCTCACCGAGGTTGGGGGCCAGTTCAGCTTGGACTTTCGATTGCTTGCGGCAGATCCGGGCGGAGGGTCGCAGGCCTTTGCCTATACGGCTGCGAGTGAAGACGAGCTGCTCGGCCGCATCAACGAGCTTGCCGAAACATTGCTCGTGCGCATCGCGCAAGTGACACGCGATCGTGTTGCACAAGTGCTTTTCGTCGGTGCCGAAGAGCTCGGAATCGATCTTGCGGCGCGCGTCCAGACCAAAGCCGGGCAAGATTACGATAGCGAGGTGGCACGCGCGGATGCGGAGCGTCTGATGACGCTGCCCGAGATCACGCGGGCGACAGTCGAAACGGAAAAAACACAAGACGGTGTCTTGGTGCGGTTTCGTATTTTGCCCGCACAACAACTTATGGTGGACCCGAACTTTGATCGGGGCATGCGTGTCGTGGACGTCGTGGTGCGCGGCAATCGCCGTATCGAGACGGCAGCGATTCTGGCGCGGATTCGGACGCGTGCCGGAGATGCATACAATCAACGTCGCATTTCGGATGACGTACGCGAAATCTTCGCATTGGGTTTCTTCAAGAACGTGACGGTTTCGCGCGAAGAGCGCGACGGTGGGCGTGTGATCTTTTTCGAAGTGGAAGAGAACCCGGTCGTGCGTCAGGTGTCGATTCTCGGCAATGACAAAATCAGCTCGGACAAAATTCGCGATGCGCTTACGGTCACGACCGGAACCAGTCTCGACTATCCACTTCTCCACGAAAATGTGTCACGCGTTGAAGCGTTGTATCGTTCCGAGGGTTATTACCTGGCCAAGGCGGCATTCGAAATCGAGCCGCTTACGGAAGGTGCCGTTTCGGTGAATTTCGAAGTGAAAGAAGGCGAGAAGCTCAAGCTGCGCAAGATTGTTTTTGAGGGCAACAAACATTTTACGAATCGAGAACTCCGCAAAGGTTTCAAGACCAAGTCGTGGCGCTTTTACTCGTTTGCGACGAGTTTTTTCGACAAAACAGGTACCTATGCCGACGCGATCTTCTTGCAAGATTTGCGACGCGTCGAAACGCGTTATATGGACGACGGATTTTTGCAGATCCACGTCGACGAGCCGAGGGTCACGCCGCACAAGAAAGGCCTCGACGTAGTCGTGGGGATCGAGGAAGGGCGACGTTTTTCCGTCGGAGATATTTCTGTGCGCGGCGACGAGACGATGGATCTCGAAGCGTTGCATAAGCTCGTGAAACTCAAGCAGGGTGCCATCTTCAATCGCTCGAGGCTTACGTCGGACATCGAGGCGCTCGAAGAGCATTACACCGATCGCGGTTACTATTTTGCGAAGGTTAATCCACGCACGGATTTGAAAGAGGATTCGGACGCCGTGGCGGTGACGTTCGAGGTCGAAAAGGGGTCGCTGTATTTCGTGCGCCAAGTCGACTTCGAAGGCAACACTTTTACGCGTGACAAAACATTGCGTCGCGAAGTGCAGGTGGTGGAAGGCGAGCTCTATTCGGCGCGCAAGATTCGCCAAAGCAAAGAGCGTATCGATCGCTTGGGCTACTTTGAGGAAGTGAATATCGAGCCGCGTCCCGTCGATGGCGACGAAGACGAAGTCGATCTCGGCATTCGAGTCGTGGAGAAGCCGACGGGTGCGTTTAGCGTCGGTGTTGGATATTCCTCCGCTGACAGCTTTGTGTTTAGCGGCAGTGTTTCGCAGGCGAATCTCTTTGGCCGCGGTTATTCCATGCAGTTCTCTGCCGATCTTGGTGGTGCTACGGATCGCTTTTACTTGTCGCTTTCCGATCCTTATTTCTTCGATACGGACTGGAGTCTTGGCGGAACGGTTGCGATGACGGACATCGAATACGAAGACTTCTCGCAAAAAGAGCAAAGCGTTGCGTTGGTGTTGGGGCATCCGCTCGACCTCGAATTCCGTTCGCGCGGCTTTGTTCGGTAT
>JADFDR010000142.1 GCA_018262735.1 Geobacter sp. | reverse complement strand
GGAGATCGCCCGGGATACGGAACGCGACTACTATATGTCGGGCGAGGAAGCGACGACGTATGGTCTTATTGATCGTGTCGTGTCGCGTCGTTCCGGCACGCAAGGCCTTGCGAGTGAGAAGAAGGGTTAGTCGCGTCGTCTTGATTGATCCAATTTGAAAACGGATCCGTGTCAAAAACTTGTGTAACGCGAAGGAACGCTCGGGGAGTTTGGAGTGTTTCGAAAAGCAGGATGGAGAAAGAAATGAAAAAGCGCGAGGACAACGCCAACCTGTCATGCTCCTTTTGTGGAAAGAGCCAGCGCGAAGTCAAGAAGTTGATTGCGGGCCCCACGGTGTATATCTGCGACGAATGCATCGAACTTTGCAATGACATCATCGAAGAAGAGTGCAAGACCGAAGATCATGCGCCTGCCACGTCGCGTGTTCCGAAGCCAAAAGAAATCAATGCGATTCTCGACGAATACGTCGTTGGACAAACGCACGCCAAGCGCGTGCTTGCCGTCGCTGTGCACAACCATTACCGGCGTATCGAGAGCCAATCGACGCTGGGCGACGTCGAGTTGCAGAAGGCGAATATTTTGCTTTTGGGTCCGACGGGCTCGGGCAAGACGTTGCTTGCGCAAACGCTTGCAAAAATTATCGACGTGCCGTTTACGATTGCGGACGCTACGGCACTCACCGAAGCGGGGTACGTCGGTGAAGATGTCGAGAACATCATTCTGAATTTGTTGCAAGCCGCGAACTACGATGTCGAGCGTGCGCAGCGCGGCATCATCTACATCGACGAGATCGATAAGATCGCGCGCAAGAGCGAGAATCCTTCGATCACGCGTGACGTCTCCGGCGAAGGCGTGCAACAGGCCTTGCTCAAGATCATTGAAGGCACGACGGCGAGCGTGCCGCCGAAGGGTGGGCGCAAACATCCGCAGCAAGAGTTCGTGCAGGTCGACACATCCAACATCCTTTTCATTTGTGGAGGTGCGTTCTGTGGCCTCGAAGAAATTATCGAACGGCGTACAGGCGTTCGGGGGCTTGGCTTTGCCGCCGATATCCAACTCAAGACGAAGCGCCGACCCGGAGAGCTCTTGAAGCTTTGCGAGCCGGAAGATCTGCTCAAGTTCGGCATGATTCCCGAGTTCATTGGACGCTTGCCGGTGGTTGCAATGCTCGATGAGCTCGACGAGGCGGCACTGATCGACATTCTGACGAAGCCCAAGAATGCGCTCGCGAAGCAGTATCAGAAGCTCTTCGAATTTGAGGAAGTGCGTCTGCGGTTTACCGACGGTGCTTTGCATGCGGTGGCGCGCAAGGCGCTTGAGCGCAAAACCGGTGCACGTGGCTTGCGCTCGATCCTCGAGAAAGCCATGCTCGAAGTGATGTACGAAATTCCTTCACGTTCGGACATCGAAGAATGCGTCGTGAGCGAGGAAGTGATCGAGCAAGGTACAAAGCCGATGCTCGTGTTCAAGCGGGAGGCGGAGTCCGCGTAAGCCGTTCATTCCCGAGGAGGCTAGTCCATGAGCAGTGCTTCGGGCGATGACGATCGACTGGATCTCCGCGCGAGTTCTACCACGAAGGATCGCACGCTTCCGCTTTTGCCGCTGCGCGACATCGTGGTGTTCCCACACATGGTTGTGACGCTTTTCGTTGGGCGAGAAAAGTCGATTCACGCGCTTGAAAAGGCGCTTGTTGCCAACCGGGAAATTCTGCTCGCAACACAGCGCCAAGCGGGCAAAGACGATCCCGTCTCGAGCGATATCTACGAGATCGGTACAGTTGGCAATATCCTCCAACTCATACGCTTGTCCGACGGAAACGTGAAAGTTCTCGTCGAAGGCAAATCGCGCGCGCGTTTGCTCCGCTACACGCAACGGGATCCTTTTTTCGAGTGTGCGGTTGAAGTCATCGAAGAGCCCGATGCGGCGACGCCTGAGTCTGACGCACTTTTGCGTAGTGTTCACGATTTATTTCAGTCCTACGCGAAGCTCAATGCCAAGGTTCCGCCGGAACTGCTGAGCAAGGTGGCGGATGTCGATGCGCCGGCGCGACTCGCGGACATGATCGTTGCGCATCTCAATCTGAAGATTGAAGATCGTCAGCAATTGCTCGAACTTTGGGATCCGGTCGAGCGACTCGAAGAAGTGTTGGCGCGGATGCAATCTGAGATCGAAGTTCTGGAAGTTGAGAGCAAGATTCGCACGCGCGTGAAGCGACAAATGGAAAAGACGCACAAGGAGTACTACCTCAACGAGCAAATGCGTGCGATCCAAAAAGAGCTTGGCGAACGGGATGAGTTCAAGAATGAAATCCAAGAACTCGAAGATGCGCTGGCCGCGAAGAACATGCCCGAAGATGCACGCGAGCGAGGTCGGAAAGAGCTTCGCAAACTCAAGATGATGTCACCGATGAGTGCCGAGGCGACGGTCGTGCGCAATTACATCGACTGGATGCTTGCGCTGCCCTGGAACGATTACACCGAAGAGAGTAGGGACATTGCGCAAGCGGAGCACATTCTTGATGAAGATCACTTCGGTCTTGAAAAACCGAAAGAGCGCATTCTCGAATATCTTGCCGTGCAGACGATCGTCGAGCATATGCGCGGGCCGATTTTGTGTTTGGTCGGGGCGCCGGGCGTGGGCAAAACATCGCTCGGCAAATCGATTGCGCGCGCCACGGGGCGTAACTTCGTGCGCGTGAGTCTCGGTGGTGTGCGCGACGAGGCTGAAATTCGCGGCCATCGTCGCACTTATATCGGCGCCATGCCGGGCAAGATCATCCAGAGTTTGAAGCGCGCTGGTTCGGGAAATCCCGTTTTCTTGCTCGATGAGATCGACAAGATGTCGATGGATTTTCGCGGCGATCCGTCGGCCGCATTGCTCGAAGTGCTTGATCCCGAGCAAAATTCGACGTTCAACGATCACTACATGGATCTCGACACGGATCTTTCTCGTGTGATGTTTATTTGCACGGCGAATTCTCTCGACGGCGTGCCGCGGCCGTTGCTCGATCGGATGGAAGTGATTGAGGTGCCGGGTTACATCGAATCCGAGAAGCTCAGCATTGCGAAAAATTTTCTGGTCAAGAAAGAGCTCGAGGCACACGGGCTTACGGAAGCGCAAATCGAATTTTCCGACGCTGCGATTTTGGAAATCATCCGTCGCTACACGCGCGAAGCGGGCGTGCGCGGTCTCGAACGCAAGCTCGCTTCGATTTGTCGCAAGGTCGCTCGGCAGTGGGTGAAAGAAGGCGAGGCCTTCAAGCCGGTGAAGGTGACACCTGCGGTTGACAAGCGTTTGCTCGGCGTGCCGAAGTATCGTTTCGGTCGAGCCGAGGAACAGGATCACATCGGCGTTTGCACGGGTCTTGCCTACACCGAAGTGGGTGGAGAGCTTCTGCAGACGGAAGTTTCCGTCGTTTCGGGGCAGGGCAAGGTGACCGTGACGGGACGCCTCGGAGAAGTGATGCAAGAGTCGGCGAATGCGGCAATGACATACATTCGCTCGCGCGCCAAGCAGCTCGGACTCGCCAAGGATTTCTTTGCCAAGGTCGATATCCATGTGCATGTGCCGGAAGGGGCGACTCCGAAGGATGGTCCGTCGGCGGGGATTACGATCGCAACGACGATCGCCTCGGCACTGATACGCGTTCCGATTCGCGCCAATGTGGCAATGACGGGCGAGATTACACTGCGTGGGCGTGTGCTGCCGATTGGCGGACTCAAGGAAAAGCTGATCGCAGCGGTGCGCGGTGGCATCGATACGGTGCTCGTTCCCAAAGAAAATGAGAAGGATCTCCAGGAAATTCCGACGAACGTTTTACGTGGCTTGCGCATCGTTCCCGTCGAGCACATGGACGAAGTGCTCGACGCGGCACTCGTGTTCGATGACCCCGCGCGTTTTGTGCATCGTGGTGATTATGTGATCGATGACATCTTCGAAGGGCATGCTGAGGCAGCACCCGCTTCGACGAGCATCCCTTCGCATCCGGCTGGGGTGAACTGAGGCACTTGAGAATGCAAATTCGCGTGCGAACGAGGGGTGAACTCGCACGTCAAACTCTGTACTGTCTTGCGCGGGGCGCGTAGCTCAGCTGGGAGAGCACCTCGCTTACACCGAGGGGGTCAGCGGTTCGATCCCGTTCGCGCCCACCATTTCTCACTCACTTTCAATCACGCGCATATCCTGTGTGTGCAGCTCCGGCTCGACCGGGCTTGCGTGGGCGCTCGCATGGAATCACGGTGCGTTGGCGTCGTCTTCACGCAGCGACGAAAATTTATTTGCGCTGGACGTGCGTTTGGTTAGATTACTTCCGCCGCACGGCTTGGGGCGGTAGTTCAATTGGTTAGAGCACCGCCCTGTCACGGCGGAAGTTGCGGGTTCGAGTCCCGTCCGCCCCGCCATCTTTTGCAAGGTCTGTGTTTCCTGGGTTCGACTGCGTTCGTGTTGGTGTCATTCGCGTGGGCGAATGGATGCAGTTGCTACGAAGAGCCGCAAAGGATTCTTCGCCGTGTCGCGGTGAATTGCAAAGCAGATTTGTGTTCCACTTCTTGGTGTCTCGCGCTCCCTCTGTGCTCTCCTGTATTGCATGCGTAGATCGTTGTTTTTCTTTTGCTGCCAAGTTGCAGGTGAGTTGCCGATGCGTGTTCGCGGCGAAGCGCCTCTGCTTGCGCTCGAAGTACAAAAGCGCACAGGGTGTGCGGATGCTGGCCGATACTTCTCTTAAGGACCGATTTGCAGCGGTGGAGGGGTGGCTCAAGTTGTGGAGAGTTTGGTTTCGAAATGGCAACTCTGCTGTT
>JADFDR010000141.1 GCA_018262735.1 Geobacter sp. | reverse complement strand
GTAATACACACCGGAGCGCGCCGATTCGACGCGCACCATCATGTCCGCGCACTTGTGCTTGATCGACTGAAACGAACCGATCGGACGACCAAACTGCACGCGCTCTTTGGCGTAAGCCACCGAGAGATCGAGACACTTTTGTGCGCCACCGACTTGCTCGGCCGCGAGTGCAATCGCTGCGAATTGCAATGCCTTGTTCAGCGCCGGCCAACCGGCACCTTCCGCACCGAGCAGTGCCGTCGCCGACACGCGCACGCTGTCGAGTTCGATCTCGGCTTGCGGTCGGGTTTGATCCATTGTGGTCAACGCTTTTCGGTGTACACCGGCAGACGTCGCCGGCACCAAGAACAGGCTCACTCCCTCTTCGCCTTGCGAACCCTCACGGCGCGCCGCGACGAGCAGCAACTCCGCTGAATTGCCATCAAGCACGTAGCGCTTCTTGCCATGCAGAATGTACTCGGCACCGTCCTTGCGCGCGGTCGCTTCGATGCCAGCCGCATCCCAGCGCCCGTTCGCCTCGGTGTAAGCAATCGTCGCCGTAAGTTCACCTTGTGCAATCTTCGGCAAGTATTCTTGCTTCTGCGCTTCACTGCCTGCGCCTTGAATCAAGCTTCCCGCCAGACACACCGTCGAAAAAAACGGCGCGCAGAGCAGCGACTCGCCCATCTTTTCCATCAGCGCCACGACTTCGACCCAGGTGAGACCCAAGCCGCCATAGGCTTCGGGCACAAGCACGGAAGTCCAACAAAGTTCCGAACCAAGCTTGCTCCACACTTCCGTGTCATAACCGCGCTCGCTCGCCATCGCTTCACGAACTTTCTTCGACGAGGAATACTCTTCGAGAAAACTCTCGGCCATCGAACGCAATTCTTGCTGTTCTTCGTTGAACGCGAAGTCCATTTTGCTTTTTCCCTCCGCCCTTGCCTTCGCTTATGCCTGCGGCGCCTTACGGCTCGTCCGGCATACAAAACGCTCGATCAAGCCCCATACACTTTTTGCGGTACGAGCGCCTTCGCGATCAAATCGCGCACGGTCGTGCCCACGTCTGCCGGATTCCAGCGCGCACCCTTGTCCACCGTCGGACCATCGCGCCAGCCATCGGAAACACCGATCTTGCCACCCGCCACTTCAAACACACGGCCGTTCACATCCTTCGAGTCCGCGCTGCCGAGCCAAACCACAAGCGGCGCGATGTTTGCCGGATCGTTCACGTCGAAGCCACCATCTTCGGGCGCTTTCATATTCGTGAAGACGGCTTCCGTCATTCGCGTACGCGCCGCCGGTGCAATCGCATTCGCGGTGACACCGTAACGTGCCATTTCCGCCGCTTGCACGAGGGTGAGCGTTGCGATGCCGCCTTTGGCCGCAGAGTATGCGCTCTGGCCGACACTTCCTTGCAAGCCTGCGCCGGAGCTGGTGTTGATGATGCGCGCGTTCACCGCCACGCCGGCCTTCGATTGATTGCGCCAATACTCCGCCGCGTGTCGGCTGATGCAGAAGTGCCCCTTGAGATGCACCTTGATCACCGCATCCCATTCGTCTTCTGCGCAGCTCACGAACATTCGATCGCGCACGAAGCCAGCGTTGTTCACAACCACGTCGAGGCCGCCGAAGGTTTCGATCGTTTTTTGCACAAGCGCCTTGGTCTGTTCCCAATCGGTGATGTCGGCGGTGTTCGCCAGCGCCTGACCGCCCATCGCTTTGATTTCGTTCACGACTTCTTGCGCCGGCCCCTCGGAGCCGCCTTTCCCGTCGGACGAAACACCGAGATCGTTCACGACCACCTTCGCACCCTGGCGCGCAAACTCAAGCGCATGCGCGCGACCAATGCCGCGGCCCGCACCCGTAATGATCACTACCCGTCCGTCACAAATTTTTGTCATGTCTTTTTCCTCGTCTTGGTTAACAAGTTGCTTCGCAAGCGCCGCTACAGACGCTCGATGATCGTCACGTTCGCTTGCCCGCCGCCTTCGCACATGGTTTGCAAACCGTAACGTGCACCGCGGCGTTCGAGTTCATTCAAAAGTGTCGTCATCAACCGCGCGCCCGTTGCACCGAGCGGATGCCCGAGTGCGATCGCGCCGCCGTTGACGTTCACGCGCGCAAGATCTGCACCGGTGTCTTTTTGCCAAGCCAGCACCACCGACGCAAACGCTTCGTTGATTTCGATGAGATCGATTTGATCGAGTTTCATTCCGGCCTTCTTCAGCGCGTACTGCGTCGCCGGAATCGGCGCCGTGAGCATCCAGATCGGATCCGCACCGCGTACACTCATGTGATGCACCCGCGCGCGCGGCTTGAGGCCATATTGTTTCACGGCCTTTTCGCTCGCAATCAAAAGCGCCGCCGCACCGTCGCACGTCTGGCTCGAAACTGCCGCCGTCAATCGACCGCCTTCAACCAGCGGCTTGAGTGTGGCCATCTTTTCGAGCGTGGTGCCACGTCGCGGCGTCTCGTCGGTGTCCAGTGCGCCAAACGGCAAAATCTCGTTCTTGAAATATCCCGCATCGATCGCGCGCAATGCGCGTTCGTGACTTTCAAGCGAAAACGCTTCCATGTCTTGGCGCGAGATATTCCACTTCTTCGCAATGTTTTCCGCCGCTGCAAATTGCGAAACTTCTTGATTGCCGTAGCGCGCAACCCAACCCTTCGAAGTCGAAAAGGGATCTTTGAACCCGAACGGCTCGGCCGCGAGCATCGCCGCCGAAATCGGAATTTGATTCATGTTCTGCACGCCGCCCGCGACGACAAGATCTTGTGTACCGCTCATCACGCCTTGCGCTGCGAAGTGCACCGCTTGCTGCGACGAGCCGCATTGACGATCGATCGTGGTGCCGGGCACCTCTTCGGGAAGCCCCGCCGCGAGCCAACAAGTGCGCGCGATGTCGCCGGCTTGCGGCCCGATCGTATCCACGCAACCAAAGACCACGTCTTCCACCAAGCTCGGATCGATCTTCGTGCGCTCGATCAAACCTTTGAGAACGTGCGCACCGAGATCCGCCGAATGCACTTCGGCCAAGCTGCCCTTCTTGCGGCCAATCGGCGTGCGCACTGCGTCGATGATGTATGCCTCTGCCATTTTCTGCTCCCCTGCTCCAATCGTTGCAAGCGTCTTAACTCTTTTTTGTGTCATATCGCTTGCTCGACACGGATCGAAACGCGCGTCAGCGCTTCACGATCACCGAAGAGCCGTGCCCAAAGAGACCTTGGTTCGCGGTGATGCCGACCTTGGCGTCTTGCACTTGGCGCTCGCCGGCTTGGCCGCGCAAATGCCAGGTGAGTTCACAAACCTGCGCGAGTGCTTGCGCCGGCACCGCTTCGCCAAAGCACGCGAGCCCACCACTCGGGTTCACCGGCACGCGACCACCGAACGTCGTCACGCCGTCGTTGAGCAAACGCTCCGCTTCGCCCGGCTTACACAAACCAATGTGCTCGTACCAATCGAGTTCGAGCGCCGACGAAAGATCGTAAACCTCGGCCACGTTCACTTCCTCGGGGCCGATGCCCGCTTCGCGATACGCTGCGGCCGCAATCGAATCGCGGAAGTTCGCATCGGGAAGCCCCACCGACACCGCCGAGTCCGTCGCAAAATTCGGCATTTCGAGAATCGTGTTGGGATACTTCGGTGTCACCGTCGAGATCGCCGCGATCCGCACCGGGTTTTGCGTGTGCTTGCGCGCAAACTCGAGACTCGAAATCACGATTGCCGCCGCACCGTCGCTCGTCGCACAAATTTCAAAGAGTCGCAGCGGATCGGCCACCATCGCCGAGCCGAGCACTTCGGCCTCGGTAAACGCTTTGCGATAGCGCGCATACGGATTCGTGAGCCCGTGCCGGCTGTTCTTCACTTTGACTTTCGCGAAGTCGGCATGCGTTGCGCCATAAAGCGCCATACGCCGTTGTGCGTAGAGCGCAAAATAAACCGGGTTCGTCGCACCGAGCAAACGAAAACGCAACCAATCCGGATCGTCCGGCCGATCGCCCGCTTGCGGCGCAAGAAAGCCCTTCGGCGTGGTGTCCGCACCGACGACGAGCGCCACATCACAAAGCCCGGCAAGAATCTGCGCGCGCGCCGTGCTGAGCGCCGTCGAACCCGAAGCGCATGCCGCATAGGAACTGGCGACCTGCGCACCGTTCCAACCGAGCGCCTGCGCAAATGTGGCACCAGCAACGTAACCCGGATAGCCGTTGCGCATCGTGTCGGCGCCCGAACAAAATTGGATGTCCTTCCATTCGAGGCCTGCGTCTTTGAGTGCGGCGCGGCAGGCGTGAATTCCGTACTCGACGAAGTTCTTGCCCCACTTGCCCCAGGGATGCATTCCGACGCCGAGAATCGCTACTTCTTTGTTCTTCGCTGACATGGGCTGTCCTTTGCTTTTCCGTCGGTTTGACGCGCGCTTTTCCGATTTACGCTCTGCGCACAAAACTCAGACGACACTTTTTGGTGATATTCGATTACGCCGCGACCGGCTTCCACTTCCACACGAGATATTCGTTTTGCTCATCTTCAAAGAGCGTTTCGAGCACGAGTTCCATCTTCATGCCGAGTTTCAGCTTGTCGACATCCACGCCCTTCACGACTTGCCCAAGCACCACCATCTTCTCGGTGTCGAGCTCGACGGCCGCAATCGCAAACGGCTGAAAGGGATCCGTCGTGGGCACGTACGGTGCCGGCGGTGCGTAACAAGTATTGGTGTAGGACCAAATCTTGCCGGTACGGCTCAGCGGCACGTCTTCGAACGTCTCGCCATCGCAGTTGGGATTTGCGCAATAGAGCGACTGCTTCGGAAAGAAGTAACTCTTGCAGGACGTGCAACGGCTGCCGATCAACTGCGGCTTCGCCTC
>JADFDR010000140.1 GCA_018262735.1 Geobacter sp. | reverse complement strand
ATCGCGTGGCAAAAGAAATCCGCGACAAGTACGGCATCGCCGCTTCGGTGCTCGTCGGTCACAAGGAGGAACCGTGAGCGCGAGCAGCATTGCGGAGCGCGGCCCTTTGCTCGAGTTTGGCGAGTTTCTCGTCCAAACAGGTCGTTTGACGCCGGAACAACTGCAACGCGCACGCGAACGCAAAACACAAAGCCAGTTGCGCCTGACCGATGCTCTGCTCGCGGAAAATTTACTCTCGGAAAGCGCGCTTCTCGGAGCACTCGGCGAACAACTCGACATCCCCGTCACCACGCATATCGATTTGACACAAATCGACGACACGCTGGCGGAAAACGTTCCGATCGGCTTTGCCAAGAATTACGGCCTGTTGCCACTACACAAAAAAGAGTCTGGCGAACTCGTCGTTGTCATTTCCGACCCCTTGGAAATCGAACCACTCGACGACTTGCGCCTGCTCTTCCATGGCGCACAGATCGCACCGATCCTCGCAAGCCGCGCGGCAATCACGGCTGCCATCAACACGGTGTACGATCGCAGCGCGCACTCAACGGGCGCTCTCGCAGAAGATGCTGCTGCCGATCTCGATACGCTCGCGACGGAAATCGGCACCGAGCCCCAGGATTTGCTTGAAGCTTCCGACGAAGCCCCCATCATTCGCTTGGTCAATTCTCTGCTGCAACAAGCCATCAAAGAGCGCGCGAGCGACATCCACATCGAGCCCTTCGAATCCGAAATTCGCGTGCGATTTCGCGTCGACGACATTTTGTTCGAGCCGATGAAACCGCTTCCGCGTGCGCTGCAAGCGAGCATCACGTCGCGCATCAAGATCATGGGCGGATTGAACATTGCCGAAAAGCGCGTTCCGCAAGACGGCCGCATCCGTCTCAAAATCGCCGGTCGCGACTACGACGTGCGTCTCTCGACGGTACCGACCGCTTACGGCGAGCGCGTCGTTTTGCGTTTGTTACCACGCACACTCGATCTTCTCGATCTCAAAAAAATCGGATTCCGCGAATCCCAGCTTCCCGCGATCGAACGATTGATTACGCGACCGAATGGAATTTTTCTCGTCACCGGCCCCACCGGCAGCGGCAAAACCACGACGCTCTATGCCGCACTTGCCGCCATCAACAACCCGACGAAGAACATCATCACGATCGAAGATCCGGTGGAAATCCAACTCCCCGGCGTCGGACAAATCGAAGTCAACACCAAAACCGGTATGACGTTTGCACGCGGACTGCGCTCGGTCCTGCGCCAAGATCCAAACGTAATTCTCGTCGGTGAAATTCGCGATCTTGAAACTGCCGAGATTGCAATTCAAGCCTCGCTCACCGGCCACTTGGTGCTTGCCACCTTACACACGAACGATGCACCGAGCGCCATCACGCGCCTCGTCGACATGGGCGTCGAACCGTTTTTGGTGGGATCCTCGCTCGTCGCCGTACTTGCACAACGCCTCGTGCGCGTCCTCTGCGAAGCATGCAAGCAACCCTTCCTGCCGACCGCCGAACAACTCGCCGAAATCGGCATCCATGCGCCCAAAAGCCAAATCCATATTTACGAGGCCACCGGCTGCGAAGCTTGCAAGCACACGGGCTACCGCGGCCGCATCGGCATCTTCGAACTCCTGCTCATCGACGATGAAGTTCGCGCACTCGTCTCTCAAAATACCGATGCCAAAACCATCAAGCGCAAAGCAATCGCGAAAGGCATGAGTACACTTCGCCAAGACGGAGCACAGGCCGTGCTACGCGGAGTCACCTCCATCGCCGAAATCTTGCGTGCGACGGAAGACGAAGGCGTTGTAGAACAAATTTAGAGGTCTGACCGCTCGTGCCGATTTACGCGTACAAAGGGATGAATGCTGCAGGCAAAGGCGTCAAAGGCCAAGTCGACGCCGAGAGTCTCAAATCCGTGCGCAGCAAACTTCGGAAAGACGGCATTTTCCCGACGGAAATCGAGGAAGGTGGAAAAACCGAAGGAACACAAGAAAATGTCAGCCCACTGCAGCGTCAATTTCACTTTCGCTTCGCCACGCGCGTCCCGGCCATGGACATTGCACTTGCAACGCGCCAGCTCTCGACTCTGGTCGGAGCAGGCATTCCTCTCGTGCAATCACTCGGCGCACTCGCCGAACAAGTCGAGCACAAGCGCCTGCAAACACTCATCATCCAAGTCCGAGATCGCGTCAACGAAGGCGTCAACTTCGCCGACGCCTTAGTGCAAACCGGCGCTTTTTCGACGCTGTATGTGAGCATGGTGCGAGCGGGTGAATCCGGTGGCGCCCTCGAACAGGTTTTGTTGCGCCTCGCCGAATACCTCGAAAGCCAAGTGCGCCTCCAAAACAAAGTCGGTTCGATTCTGATTTATCCGATGGTGATGTTTGGTTTCGCGCTGATCGTCGTCGGAATCCTTGTCACCGTCGTGCTCCCGCAGATCACAGAACTCTTATCGAGTCTCGGGCAAGAATTGCCTTTGTCGACACGCATCATCATCTCCACTTCGAATTTCGTACGACATTGGTGGTGGGCAATCTTGCTCGTCCTCGGTGTCGCAATAACACTTTTTCGAGTCGCTGTGCAAAAACCCGAAGGTCGCCGCACGCTCGATGCCGCCAAACTCCGCACGCCGGTCTTCGGCAAAGTCGTGCGCATTCTCGCGATCTCGCGTTTTACGCGCACGCTCTCTACGCTGCTTGCCGGCGGTGTGACGATCGTGAAAGCCCTCGACATCGCCAAGCACGTCGCCAACAACGTGATCCTCGGCGACGCCATCGAGCAATCCCGCGATGCCATCATCGAGGGGAAGTCACTTGCTCAACCACTACGTGCAAGCGGTGAATTTCCGGCGCTGGTCATCCACATGGTCGAAGTCGGCGAGCGCAGCGGAGAACTCGAATCGATGCTCGCCAAAGTCGCCGACACCTACGACGAGCAAGTCGAAACGAGCGTCACGCGCATGACGGCACTCCTCGAACCGCTTTTGATCTTGCTCATGGTCGGTATCGTGATCGTGATCATCCTGGCTACACTCGTACCTCTATTGCAAATCACCAGTTCCATTGGTTCCTAGGAGAAGGAAATGTCGAAGACGCGATCCACCGCAAGGCTGCTTCAGAAAGGCTTTACTCTGATCGAGATCATGGCAGTCGTGCTCATCATCGGAATGCTCACGACACTGGTTGGTTTCGCCGTATTCAAGCAGATCGACAAAGCGCGCGTTTCGACGACACGCGCGCAAATGAAAAACATCGAAACGGCACTGGAGTTCTACCGCATGGACAACTCCCGCTATCCGACGACGGAACAAGGGCTGGACGCGCTGATCCACAAACCGTCGAGCGAACCGATTCCGCGCAGCTATCGCGAAGGCGGCTATCTGCGCGGCGAAGCCGTACCGAAAGATCCTTGGCAAGAGCCCTACCAATACGCCAGCGAAAGTTCCGACGAATTCAAACTCTGGTCGCTCGGCGCAGACAATCAGCCTGGTGGTGATGGCACCGCGCACGACCTCTATGCCGGCGACGTCGACACTGGCGACGAAAGCAAGTGATCCAAGAAAGTGTAGGATGAACTCACCGAAGTCCGTAGCGGCGTTTACGCTGATCGAAATCATGGCGGTCGTGCTTGTGCTTGGCATCATGGCGGGGATCGCCATTCCTGCGCTGCAAACGAAAACTTCCTACGGCTTGCACACGCAATCGGACGCACTCGTCGCCACGCTCGAGCTTGCACGTACACGCGCCGCAGTGACCGGACGCTCGCACCGCGTTCACTTGCGTTTGAATCGTATCGAATCCGAGAGCCGCAATGCAGACATCGCCGATCAATATTGGATCGAATGGATCGCGCCACTTCCCGCCGAAACTCCGAGCGAGTCGACACCGAAAGAAGTCGGACGCTCGACCGCAAGCGCATCTCGCGCAACGCAAGAACCCGTCGTTCAACTCGTACCTCCCTCGCATGCCTCACTCGAAGCCGAATACCAAGCCATCCCCGGACAATTCGGCCGCTCGGCATCCTTGGACCATGAAGTCTTCATCGACGCCATCGAAGCCTCCGAAGGCATCTATCAACAAGGCGATCTCTATATCTATTTTTATGCCGACGGCTCCGCAGATGCCGTGACCATCGTGCTGGGCAATGCCGCCGGGCACCGCCTTGCCCTCGAGGTGCAAGCGCTCTCCGACGCTGTCCGCATCATCGAAGGAAATGCCACATGAGATCTCCGCAGCATATGCACCGCGCACGCAATCGAGGCTTTAGTCTCATCGAGGTTCTTGCTGCGGTTGCCGTACTCGCATTTGTGTATATCGCACTTGCGGAGTATGCCATGCGCGGACTCAGTGCCGAGGGAGAGGCACAACGTCGCTTGCACGCAGCGACTCTCGCCGATACCAAGCTCGCAGAACTCGAATCGCAATTCCTGCTTCACGCGTATCCCAAAATAGGTACACAAGAAAGTGACGAAGACGCATTCCATGTCACGATTGAAGTCCGGGCATTCCCCGTCGAATTACCACCCTGGACTCCCAAGGCGGAAGTCGGCGGCACACCCTCTGCATCCGCGCCCGAGGGACCGAGCTTCTTGCGCGCGCACGAAGAAGACAAAGAAGCTCCTTTGCGCACAATCCTCATTCGCATCGAGTGGCCCGAAGGTCGCTCCCTGCAAAGCGTCTCGCGCACCACGATCTTCTTCGACCAAGCCGCGCATACCGAGCTGCTCGACTCTCTTCCGGTGCGCCTTGCCGGAAAAGACGCCTCGAAATCGACGGACGAGGACTCGGAAGACGATTCGACGGAAGAAGACGACGACACCGAATTGGATTTCGATTGGGAGGGCGAATG
>JADFDR010000013.1 GCA_018262735.1 Geobacter sp. | reverse complement strand
GGTTGTTTGAGTCGGCGCGGCTGAACATCACCATCAACGACCGCTTCGGCTATCCCGTGCAGCCGCAGGAATGGTTCCTCGTTCCCTTGTTCGTCGTTGACGAGGCTGTAGAGCGGATCAAGGACGGAACGATCACCAAGTACGTCTATGACCCCAAAGCGGCGCGGCTGGTGAAAGCGGGCGAAAAGATTTCTCTTGAAAAACTCCCAAGTCGTTGAAAGAAAAACTTTTTTCAACTCTTTTTTGTGTCGATTTTTCAACCTCTCCGCACCTAGACAAAATTGCTTTGTGCGGCGCAAGAAGAATTTTTCAGGGACGACTCTTGGTCAAGAGCGCCGCGAGTGCTTTGCCGGTGTGACTGCGTCGGCACTTCATGACGTCTTCCGGTGTACCTGTAACCAGAATTTCTCCGCCCGCGTCGCCGCCTTCGGGGCCGAGGTCGATGATGTGATCGGCGCTTTTGATGACGTCGAGATGATGTTCGATCACGACGACGGTGTTGCCGCGCTCGACGAGTTGTTGGAGCACTTCGAGCAAGCGCTCGACATCGGCAAAGTGTAGGCCGGTGGTCGGCTCGTCGAGCAAGTAGAGCGTGCGGCCGGTGCTGCGTTTCGATAGTTCTTTGGCGAGTTTGATGCGCTGCGCTTCGCCACCGGAAAGTGTCGTCGCGGCTTGGCCGAGGTGGATGTAGTCGAGGCCGACATCGTGCAACGTCTGCAGCGAGCGAGCGATTTGCGGGATGTTTTCAAAAAAGACAAGCGCTTCTTCGACGGACATTTCGAGCACGTCGGCGATGCTCTTGCCTTTGTATTTGATTTCGAGCGTTTCGCGGTTGTAGCGCCGCGCACCGCAAATTTCGCAGGGCACGAAGAGATCCGGCAAAAAGTGCATTTCGATGCGCAGCATTCCGTCGCCTTGGCAAGCTTCGCAGCGCCCACCTTTGACGTTGAACGAAAAACGCCCCGAGGCGTAGCCGCGCACGCGTGCGTCGGGCACTTGCGCAAAGAGGCTGCGAATCGCGTCAAACACTCCGGTGTAGGTTGCAGGGTTGCTGCGCGGTGTGCGGCCGATCGGCACTTGATCAACGTCGATTACTTTGTCGAGATTTTTAAGGCCGATCAGACGCTCGAAGCGTCCGGGGACTCCCTGTGCGCCGTGAAGCTCGCGGGCGAGCACGCGATGCAGCGTGTCGTTGATCAAGGTCGACTTGCCGGAGCCCGACACGCCCGTGATGACGCTGAAGAGTCCGAGTGGAAGTTCGAGTGACACATTTTTGAGATTGTGTTCGCGGCAGCCGTGGAGCGTGAGCATTCGCGTTTTGTCGACGGAGCGACGCTGTTTGGGGATCGGGATTGCGCGCTGGCCCGAGAGATAGGCGCCGGTGAGCGACTCGGGATTTTGAAGGATTGCTTCGGGTGTGCCGCAGGCTACGACGGCACCGCCGTGAATGCCGGCGCCGGGCCCCATGTCGATCACGTAGTCTGCCATTCGGATGGTGGCTTCATCGTGCTCGACGAGCAGCACGCTGTTGCCGATGTCACGAAGTTGTGTCAGCGAGCGCAACAACCGCTCGTGATCGCGCGGGTGAAGACCAATCGACGGCTCATCGAGCACATAGAGCACACCCATCAAGCTCGAACCAATTTGCGTTGCAAGCCGGATGCGCTGCGATTCGCCACCGGAAAGTGTCGCACTTGGACGATCGAGCGTGAGATAGGCAAGGCCCACATCGAGCAGAAAGCGCAGGCGTTCGCGAATTTCTTTCAAGATTCGATCGGCAATTTCGCGCTGGGTTTTTCCGAGGGAGAGCTTGTCTAAGAAGCGTGTCGCTTGCGCAATGGAAAGCGCAGAGAGTTCGTGTAGCCCGAGGCCGGCAATTTTCACACTTCGTGCTTCCGGGCGAAGTCGCGTGCCGGCGCAGGCCGAACACGGCTGCGCACTCATATAGCGGCGCAGCGACTCGGCTTGAAGCTCAGAAAGTTCCTTGAGCTGGCGCGCGAGTTCTCCCATGACACCATCCCATTTGCGCGCGACGCGGCGTGCGCGAGTGCTTGTGCCGGATGGACACGAAAGTGTGTTGTCGCCCGTACCGTAAAGCACGAGACGTTGTGCGGTTTTGGGTAGCTGCGACCACGATTTTTTGAGATCGACAGAAAACTCGTCATGCAAAGCCGCGAGAATTTGTGCGTAGTAGCGCGAGAGGCGTTTGCCGCCCCACGGTTCGATCGCACCCTCGGAGAGCGAAAGCGATCCGTCGGGAATGATCTGCGCGGGATCGAATTCCCAACGCACACCGAGCCCGTTGCACGTCGGACAGGCGCCGTGCGGGCTATTGAATGAAAAAAGCCGAGGTGCGATTTCCGGCAGCGAAATGCCGCAATCGGCGCAGGCATTTTTCTCGGAAAGGATCCATTCTTCGCGGCCGGGTCCAACGTCGATCGTGACCACACCGTCGGAAAGTTTGAGTGCGGTTTCGATGGATTCCGCAATGCGCGCACGCACGGCAGGTTTGACCGCCACGCGATCGATCACGATTTCGATTGTGTGTTTGTGTTTTTTGGAAAGGGAAATCTCGTCGTCGAGTTCTACGCTTTTTCCGTCGATGCGCGCGCGCACGAAGCCTTGTTTGCGAAACGTCTCGAGTTCTTTTCGATATTCGCCTTTGCGATCGCGCACCACCGGCGCTAAGACTTGCACTTTGGTGTCATTGCCGAGAGCCAGCACGCGATCCGTCATTTCCTGCACGGTCTGGCTTGCGATCGGCTTGGCGCAATTCGGGCAATAAGGAGTTCCCGCGCGCGCATAGAGCAAGCGCAAGTAGTCGTAGATTTCCGTGACGGTTCCGACGGTGGAACGCGGATTTTTGCTCGTGGTCTTTTGCTCGATCGAAATCGCCGGCGACAAACCGTCGATCGATTCCACGTCCGGCTTGTTCATCTGTTCGAGAAACTGTCGTGCGTAGGCCGAGAGCGATTCGACGTAGCGGCGTTGCCCTTCGGCGTAGATCGTGTCGAAGGCGAGCGAAGATTTTCCCGAGCCGGAAAGACCCGTAATCACGACGAGTTGGTTGCGCGGAATATCGACGTTGACACCGCGAAGATTGTGTTCGCGTGCACCACGGACTCGAATGACATCCAGCGAAGAGGAAGGCGTCGCGCTCACGGCTTGCTTGCGGGCTTCGTCTCTTCCGTCGTATTGGCCGGAGGAGTTTCCGTCGGAACGATCAATTGTTCCGACGCGGCTTCATCCTGATCGGGTGTGCGCAGACGCGCGGCTTCGGCAAAATAACCTTTGCGCTCAATGTAAGTGCGCTTGCGAAGTTCTTCGATCCAGCGACCGTATTCTTCTTCGAGCTGCTTCGAAAAAATTTCTTCGTAGAGTTTGGGCTTTGCCTGTTCGAACGAGACGGGTTTGTATTCTTGGATCTCGACGAGTTGCAAGATGCTGCAACCAAAAGGCAGATCGATGACTTCGCTCAATTCGCCCGCTTTCATTTTTTCGACGAGCGGTTGCATCCAGGTGGCGAGCGAATCGGAATGGATCCAACCGATGTCGCCGCCCGCTTCGGGATGCACCGAAGACGTCTGGCTTGCAACGAGACCGAAGTCTTCGCCGCTGCGCAGGCGCTGTGCAGCGTGTTTGACCTTGTTGCAAGCGACGTCGAGACTTTTGTTGTCTTTGCCCTCTTGCTCGGAGGTGACGAGAATCTGGCGCAGATGGTACGCCGTGCCGCCCGTCGGTTGATTGGCAAAATATTTGTCGTACAGATCACGCATTTGTGCGTCAGTCACATTGACACGTGAACGCACCACGCTGTTGATGACTTTGGCATTCTCGACTTCGTGACGAATGCGTTCGCGATAGGCCGCGTAGGGCATGCCTTGCGCTTCGACGGTTTTCTGAATTTGATCGACGGTGATTCCGTTTTCGTCGGCGATCTTTGCGATGGCCTGGTCCACTTCGGCGTCTTTGGCCTGCAAGCCGGCTCGCTCGACGATTTGCGCGATCAACGCTCTTTCGATCAATTGCTCGAGTCCTTCGGCGCGAATCTGCGCGATCAGCGTGTCGTCGGCACCTTGTTTTCGATACTGCTCTTCTTGGTTGTAAACGAGCTGCAAAACTTCCGAGACCAGAATCACTTTCGATCCAACTTGCGCTGCAATTCCGTCGATGAGTTCTGCACGCACCGAACTTGCCGACACGCTGAACAACAAGCCTGCAAACAAAAACCAACGCAGCGTCTGGCGCGGCAATGAGTGTGATCCACGAGCGATGAGATTCGGCATTTTGATCTTCCTTTTTTGTTCGCTTGTTCTTCTTCGTGATTTTCGCTGTGGATTTCGGCGTGACGCAGACAAGCTCGTTCTGTGTCGAAGTTGCGGATCGGACTCACGGGCGTGGTGCCTTTCGAGTCCTCACGGAGGCGCCTTATTCTAACGGCTGCTTTTCGTGCTTCCTATGCTTTTTGCAGCCAAGAGCGTGCGTGCAACGTGCGGGATTTTGCTTGCCACACCGCAAAACCTTCAATGCGAAGTCCGAAATCGCTAATGACCGCTGCTCGGACTTGCGAGTCGCTTGAGGACGCCGCGAATCGACGGAAATAAAAGATAGGGCTGCGAAGAATCGATGTTTGCAAAAATTTTGTGGTTGGGTGTGACGCGAATTCCGCTCGCAGGCTGCGTGAGCAAGCTGATGAGTCGTGCGGGATCGATCTTCGAAGTCGCGGCGGCGCTGAGCACCACTTCGTCGCCGGCGAGATCGACTGCGGCGATTCCAAGCGCACGCGCAAGAATTTTGATGCGGATAACTTCGAAGAGATATTCGGCTTCGGTCGGAAGCGGCCCGTAGCGATCGAGGATTTCTTCGCGGATTCGTGCCACGTCGTCTTCGGTCGGCGCGCTCGCCAGACGCTTGTAGAGGACGAGTCGCTGACCCACATCGGGCACATAGCTTTCACTCAGGCGCGCAGAAACCGGCAAACGTATTTCGGGATCGATCTCGATTTCATGCACCTTGCCGCGCAATTCTTCCATGGTTTCTTCGAGCATACTCATATAAGTGTCATAACCCACGGCAGCGATATTTCCCGATTGTTCATCGCCGAGCAGATTGCCCGCGCCGCGAATTTCGAGATCGAGCGTGGCGAGCCGAAAGCCACTGCCGAGTTCCGAGAGATCTTGAATGGCTTCGAGGCGGCGTTCGGCATCTTTCGTGAGCCCTTCTTCACTTGGAATAAGCAAGTATGCGTAGGCGCGATGATTGCTGCGCCCGACGCGCCCGCGAAGCTGGTAGAGCTGCGACAATCCGAAAGTGTTGGAGCGATTGATCAAGATCGTATTGGCTCGCGGCACATCGAGGCCATTTTCGACGATCGCCGTACAAAGCAAAACATCGGCCTTGCCATGCATGAAATCGAACATTCGATCTTCGAGATCGCCCTCTTTCATTTGGCCGTGCGCGACGATCACTTTGGCTTCGGGAACGACACGCGTGAGCATTTCGAAAATAGCACCGATCGTTTGCACACGATTGTGTACGAAGAAAATCTGACCTCCTCGCTGCATTTCGCGCAAGATGGCTTCGCGGATCAGGGATTCGGAAAATTTGGCAACTTGGGTGCGAATTGCGAGTCGATCCGTCGGTGGAGTCGTAATCAGCGAAAGGCTACGAATCCCCGTGAAGGCTTGCTGTAGTGTGCGAGGAATGGGCGTTGCCGTCAGCGTGAGTACATCGACTGTCTTTTTGAGTTTTTTGATTTGTTCTTTGTGTGTGACACCAAAGCGCTGTTCTTCATCGACGACCAAAAGCCCGAGATTTCGAAACTGCACGTTTTTTTGCAACAAGCGATGTGTCCCGATCACAATGTCGATGTTGCCGTCCGCAAGGCCGTCGAGAATCTCCTTACACTCTTTGGTGGTACGAAAGCGAGAGAGACACTCGATGCGCAGCGCATGTCCTTCGAAACGCTTGCGAAACGTTTCTTCGTGTTGCTGCGCAAGGATGGTCGTCGGGACCAGCACGGCGACTTGCTTGCCGTCCATCGCCGCACGAAAGGCGGCGCGAATCGCCACTTCCGTTTTTCCGTAGCCAACGTCGCCGCAAACCAGGCGATCCATCGGTTTTTCGGAAGCCATGTCGACGAGTACGTCTTCAATCGCCGCAAGCTGTTCGGATGTTTCTTCGTACGGAAAGGCAGCCTCGAATTCTTCCAGGTGTCGATCCCGCGGCGAAAAGGCGAAGCCCGGTGCAAGCTCGCGTGCGGCATGCACGTTCAAGAGTTCCGTGGCCATGTCGTGCAGCGAATCTTTGATCTTCTGGCGTGTCTTTTGCCAAGTGCCGCCCCCCAGACGATCGAGCGGAGTCGCGTGGCCATCAGCACCGACGTAGCGTTGCACGAGGTTCATGCGATGGATCGGTAGAAAAAGTTTATCGCCGGCGTCAAATTCGATTTTCAGGAAATCGCCGAGGGATTCGCCGAATTGCAACGAGACAAGCCCGCGGTACAAGCCGACTCCATGTTCGATGTGAACGATCGGATCGCCGAGGCTTAGCTGTGCGATGCCCTCGAGTTCTGCCGTCTTGCGCCAGTTCTTGGCCTGCCGTGTTTTTTCGCGAGGACCAAAAATTTCATCTTCGGTTAACACCAAAAAGTGTTCGCTCGGCAAGACGAAGCCCGTGCTCAGACGTGCGACGCGCACGTCGATGCGGCCCGCTGCCGACCAATGCGACATGGGTTTGTCGGTTTTTGCATCGTGTGTTTCGAGGCGGTACTCGCGAAGGAGCGTGCGCAAACGTTCGGCAGAAGAAAGGCTGTGCGCGGTGAGTGTGATTCGGAAGTGCTCGCTTTGTCGTTTGTGAAGTTCGTGGATCAGGGGTTGCAACGCGGTTTCGTCACTCCGCGACTGGGCAAGCTGTCGCCGTAGTTCATCGTGGGTTGTCGTCGCAAGGGAGAAACTTTCGTTGTTCGAATCCGGATCGAGGAAGTCGAGTGGTTCGAGAAAGACGGCGCGGCGTGCGCGGATTCCGGCGAGAAGTTCCGTGGGTTCGACGTAGCAGGCTCGCGGCGCGCAAACCAGACGCTTTGCGATTCGTGCCGTCTCAAACCCACTTTGGATTTCTTCTTGGTAATGGGCAAGTCGCTTTTCGCCGCTGTCCAAATCATCGACAAGAATCAGTGTATCTTCGGGTAAAAAATCGAGAACCGTTTCTTGCGCACGCAAAAGAATGGGCGCGAGCACTTCGGCACCGGGCGGTACGCCACCGCGCAGCAGAGAGTCGATGAGAGCATCCACTTCGGAAGCGGGCACGTCCGCGCTTGCGGCAAGTTCGCGCAAGCGATCCCCTTGCTCGATGACGCGATCGCGATGAAAAAGCATTTCGCGTGCAGGGGCACATGCGACACTCGAAAGTGTTCCTTGCGAGCGCTGGCTTACGGGGTCGAATTCGCGAATCGATTCGATCTCGTCTCCAAAAAATTCGATGCGTACCGGGCGTGACGCTTGCGGCGGAAACAGATCGAGGATGCCGCCGCGCACCGCCATTTCGCCGCGTTCTTCGACGAGGGGCATGCGCGCGTAACCGGCCACGAGCAAGCGCTCAATGAGTGCGTCGCGGTCGCTGCGCTGTCCGACTTCCAAATGGACGGTGTGTGAGCGAACGAGTTCGCGCGCGGGAACGCGCAGGCAAAGCGCGGTCCACGGCGCGACGACGATCGGTGAAACTTCCTGGTGTTGTGCATTCGCACTCGCGAGCCAGCGGTAGAGCACGCTCATGCGCTGGGTGACGACGAAGGGTTGCGGCGAGAAGCGTTCGAAAGGAAGTGTGTCGTGGCGTGGAAAACTACAGAGCCGCGCTTCGCTCATGCGCGCGCCCAGCGCGGTCTGGAGATTGTCAAAAAGTGCGTCGGTGGTTTTCGACGTTGCGCTAAGGACGAGCACCGGGCGCGAGCCCTGTTCTTGGATGAGTTTTGCAGCGACGAAGATTTGCGAGGAGCCGCGCAGCCCTCCAAGACGCACGCAGTTTTTACGTTTGGTGATTTGCTGTGCGAGTTGTTCGAAGGAAAGCGTCATTTTTAGGTTACGGATTTGGGTTCATTGCCGTTTGGGTTTTTCGTTTGCGATTTTTTGCGGCCGCAGTTTTTGTTTTTGGCGCTTTCAGGATCGACTCCAAAGACGGCTTGCGAGGGGAGTTTGCTTTTGCCCGCGACGCGACGTCGGCGAGGCAAATTTTGCGGGAGAGTCTAGCCACGAAACCGTCGTCGGCGACGGTGGATTTGCATGGATTTTTGGAAAGCCCTTCTCTTGTTTGGGCCGAGCTGTGGCTGCCGGATCTCGCAACGCAATGAAGAATCTTCCGAGAATACTCTCGACAAGGTGAAAAATTCCCCTACTCTACGCGCCCTTGTGAACCTCTCAGCGGGAGATTGAATCATGTCTATCGAACTGATGTTCCGTAAGCTCGGGATGACGCGGATCTATACGGAAGCAGGCCAAAGTGTACCGGTGACGGTGCTTCAAGCCGATCCGAACGTAGTCGTTCAGACGAAGACGGAAGACAGCGACGGTTATAGTGCAGTGCAACTTGGTTTTGGCGAGCCGGGCCCTTCCGTGTCGAAGGCGAAACGCGGTCATTTCGCAAAGAATGATCTTGCGCCGAAGCGACATCTCAAAGAAAGCCGCCTTTCTGCGGACGAGATCGTGAACTACTCCGTCGGTCAGCAGATCGGTGTCGATTTTTTCGCGCCGGGCCTTTTCGTTGATGCGATCGGAACCACCAAGGGTCGTGGGACCACGGGCGTGGTCAAGAAGTATCATTTTCACCTCCAGAAGGCTTCGCACGGTACGCACGGATTTTTCCGTCACGGCGGCTCGATCGGATGTCGTTCCTATCCGGGTCGCGTGGCTCCGGGCAAACACATGCCAGGTCGTCACGGCAACGAGTGCGTCACGGTTCGCAATCTGGAAGTCGTGCAAGTCGATCCCGAGCGCAACCTGGTTTATCTGCGTGGCGCCGTTCCCGGTTACAACAACGGGGTGGTGCGCTTGCGCAAGGCCACCGCGCCGCACCAATAAGTCATTTCGGTCTACGATCGCAAAGACAGCTATCACCAGCGCGCCAAGCGTGAAGGATTTCGTTCGCGCGCAGCTTACAAGTTGCAGGAGTTGCAGCAGTCATCGAAGGTCTTGTGCTCCGGGCAACGCGTCGTAGATCTCGGCTGCTGGCCGGGCGGATGGTTGCAAGTTGCTTCGCCGATCGTGGGGGCACAGGGGCGGATCGTCGGTGTTGATCTCGCGGCGCTCGAACCCCCGCTTGATCTCGGCAATGTTTTGACACTGGTTTTGGATCTTGCTTCGGCGGACGCTGCGGAAAAAATTCTCCAAGCGCTCGGAGGTCCAGCGGACGTCGTGCTTTGCGATGCAGCTCCAAAACTCACAGGGGTTCGCGCGGTGGATCGTGCCAAAGAAGAAGCGATACTTGAAACGATTTCGAACTTGCTTCCCAAGCTCTTGCGGCCCGGCGGTAGTTTGATCGCCAAACTTCTCGAATGTCCCGAAGCACAAGCGATCGAGCGCGCTTGGCGGCAGCGTTTTCGCACGCGCAAAGTCACGAAACCCGATGCGAGTCGCAAGGGAACAACCGAGCGTTACTTCATCGGTATTGGTTTTGATTCGGTGGACGCCGAGTAGTTTTCGGTGGCCTTGAAACTTCCATCTGGATTCCAGTAGGTCCACACTCCAAAGCGTTGCCCGGCTTGAAACTCGCCGTTCACAGCTTTTTTGCCGTTTGCATGCCACCACGACCACGGCCCCTCTTCTTTTCCATGTTCGAAACGACCCTCACCTTGTTTCGTTCCGTCGGGATACCAAGCGGTGGAAAGCCCGTGTCGCATTCCTTGGTCGAAGTGTTCGACGATGCGTTTTTGTCCGTTTTGATGCCAAGCCGTGGCGACACCTCTTTGTTTTCCGTTCTGGTATTCACCTTCGGCGAGCTTTTGACCGTTGCCATACCAGAGCACACGCGGCCCGTGATAAATCGGAGCTGCTCCAGCCTGCGCAGCGGGCTTTGCGCACCAGGCTTCGAATCCTTGAGGTGGACCTGCGCCAAACAAAATTGCACCGTCGGGACATTGCAGTGCGTGATCCTGTTTTTGTGTCGCCTGCGTGACGTCGCGAATTTGTGGTTCGGCGATGGCTTGTGCGGAGAGGAGAACAAGATTGCCTACGAGCCACAACGTCGAGAAGGTCAAGCACTCGTGAAAAAAGGGCAGAGATGAAAGTCTGTGTCGCATTGCAGTTCTCCTTTGAATCGAATTAGGGAGTTTCGGATTCATTCCGCCCCACAAATGCGAGGTGATTTTCCACCGACGGAAAACATCAGCCCTGGTTTGTGAAAGCATTCGAAAAATGGAATGGATCCGAGGCTCCCTAGAGATTTTTTGTTCCCGAAGTTTCAACCTGCCGTGCTTGTTCTTTTTTGCCTTGGATGTAGAGCAAGCGTGCGTATTCGCGACGAGACTGCTCGAGTTCTTCCGCATTGGGATCGAGAAGTTTTTCACGAATTTCGAGTGCACGATGAAAGAGCGGCTCGGCTTTGGCATACAGTTCGCGTGAAACATAGAAGCGCGCGAGCTGCAGCAGGCTCTTTGCAACTTCGAGATGATTGGGGCCGTTGATTTTTTCGCGCAGTTCGAGTGCGCGCCGATACAGAGGTTCCGCTTCCGCATCGTTTTTGAGTTCGAGCTGCAATCGCGCCATGTCTTGCAAAACCGTGGCAATCTTGGCTTCCAGCGTTTTGGCTTCCGTCGGAGAAGACGGCGGCGGAGCCTGCTCGAAGATCTCCAGTGCGCGGCGAAAGAGAGCTTCTGCGTTCGGAAGTTTCTTTTGACCGTAATACACGCGTCCCAGATTGTTCATGCTTTCACCGGTGTCGGGATGGGCGGCACCCAAAAGACGAGTTCGAATCGTGAGCGCTTGTTGATGACACTTTGCAGCGTCATCAAACTTTCCCCGCAATCGATATACTTCCCCGAGGCGTTCCAAGCTTCGTGCGGTTTCGAGATTTTCACGTCCAAGAGTTGCTTGCTGCGCATCGAGTGCGTGGATCAAGATTCCCTCGGCAAGGTCGAGTTTTTCAAGATTGAGATAGGCGGTCGCCAGCGCTTGCTCGCTTGCGATGCGAGCAGGGTCGCCGGCGGAAAGCTTTGCGTCGCGGATGGAGACGGCGCGCTTGAGCAAGGCTTCGGCCTGGCGGTTGCTGCCGCGTGCAAGGAGAGAGAGCGCGAGATCGTGCAAGCTTTCCGCAGTTTGCAGCGGGTCCGAGTTGAGCTGTTTTTCATGCACGACGACGAGGCGCTGTTGCAACGATGCCGCCGCCGCGTAGTTTTCCTGTTCGAAATAGAGTTTTGCGACGGAGGACATACACGAAATTGCGTCGTGATGCAATGCACCGAGATCGGTCTCGATGCGGGTGAGCCCTTCGCGAAACAAGCGCACTGCGGCGTCGGAGTTGCCGAGCCCTTGTTCGGCGCGACCCCGCTCGCACAGGAGTCCGCCGAGTTGTTTTTGCGTTTCGGAGTTTTCCTTTTGCAAGAGATCCTGGGCTTGACGAAAGTGTGTGCGAGCGATTTCGAACTGTCCGCTTGCGAGCGCGGTTCGTCCTTCTTCAAGCTCGATGTTCCATTTTTCTTTTTGCGAAAACGGTTTTTCAAAATCGCTGCAGCCAGCAAGGAGCGTACTTACAGCGAGAAGAATGCTTCCCGCATAGAAGAAAAATTTTTGCCAAGGTTGCCGAATTTTTCGTTTTTGGTTTGCACGCGAAACGATCATGGATCGAGCGAGAAGAATGTCGAAGCGGTGTTTTGTGCGCATGGACGCGTTTCCTTTCGAAAAGTTCACTTCGAAATCGTGCTACGCAGATTGGGTTCTCGCGGGGTCATGCGAGATCAAAATGCAGCATACCGCGAGCGCAGTCTTCCACTTCCAAGTTTCTTTTCCAAGTCCGAAATGGCAGCGCTACACAGGTTTGAGTACTTCGGCGGTGAGATCGACTCGATTACGCACTCCTGTGATCTTGGCGCGAACGAATTGGCCGGTATGCAAATTCGAACCGTGCAAGAAAACTTGCCCGTCGATTTCGGGAGCCTGACTCCAAAGTCGTCCCAGGGGTCGGCGTCCCACTTCGTCGACGAGGACTTCGACTTCGCTGCCAAGTTCTTGGCCGATTTTTTCGTGCATGATTTCTTGTTGAATGCGCATGAGTTCGCGCTGACGTGCGCGGGCGATTTTGCGAGGAACTTTCGGGCCGAGCGCAAAGGCAGCGGTTCCTTCTTCGTCGGAGTATTGAAAAACACCGGCGCGATCGAAACGCATTTCGCGCACGAAGTCGCAGAGCTTTTCGAAGTCGGCATCGCTCTCGCCCGGAAAGCCGACGATGAATGTTGTGCGCAAGGTGAGATTCGGAATTCTTGCGCGAAGGGTTTCAATCAACCGACGCTGTTCGGTTTCGGTAGCACCGCGTTGCATCGCTTGCAAAATGCTGTCACTTGCGTGCTGTAGCGGCACATCCACGTAGGGCAGCACGCGCTTTCCGGAAGCGAGCGCATCGATCAAGTCCTCACGAATGCTCGTCGGATAGGCGTAGAGCAAGCGGATCCAGTGCAAGCCGTCGATCGTGTCGAGTGCACGCAGGAGATCGCTTAAACACTTTTGAGTGTCATCTGCTTCTCTGCGATCTTTTCCCCAATAGGTGGAGTCTTGGGAAACGAGATTGATTTCTTTTGCACCCATCTCTGCGAGTTGTCTCGCTTCCGCAACGACGGATTCGAGGCTGCGGCTTTGAAAGCGGCCGCGAATGCTGGGGATCGCGCAGAAGGTGCATTTGCGATTGCAACCTTCTGCGATTTTGATGTACGCGGAATGACGTGGACCGATGAGCATCCGCGGTTCGTTTTCGGAGTAGAGATGCGAGCGACCGGCATCGACGTAAATTCCACCCTTCTTTCCGGCGAGTGCTGCATCGAGAATCGAAGCGATTTTCGTGATGTAGCCGGTGCCGACGAAAGCATCGACTTCGGGCATCTCGCGCGCGAGTTCTGCGCCGTAGCGTTGCGGCAAGCAACCGCTCACGATCAAACCGCGCAGAGCGCCGCTTTCTTTGCGATCCGCCACTTCGAGGATGGCCTCGATGGATTCTTCACGCGCGCTTTCAATGAACGAACAGGTGTTGATCACGACCACGTCGGCGACGTCGAGTTCTTCGGCGATCGCGTAGCCGTGCGAAGCGAGATGCCCAAGCATGATTTCGCTATCGAGCTGATTTTTGGGACAGCCGAGCGAGCGAAAGTGCACGCGAGCTTTGGGTTCGAGGTGCGGCATGGCGCGCAAGCATATCGTGGCTTTTGCAGAGCGGCGACGCAGATCGAAAAATCTTGCCGTGTGCGTGCTTTCGTTAGGGAGCCTCGGATCAATCCTATTTTCCGCGAATCAGGGCTGATGTTTTCCGTTGGTGGAAAATCAACTCGTCTTTCAAAAGCAGGATTCATCCGAGGTTCCTTAGGAAACCCCGGATCCATTCCATTTTTCGAGTCGTTTCGCAAACCAGGGCGATGTTTTCCGTCGGTGAAAATCAACGTGCATTTCGAAAGCGAGATGAATCCGAGGCTCCTTCGAGGGCACTGGATTCATCAAGGATGAGTTTCTGCAAAGGCTTCGAGTTTGATGTTTTCGTATTTTGCGATTTCCCCAAAAAGGGTACTTTCCGCCCCGAAAAAGCGGCGAGAGGCATTTCACGAAGTTGCGAGGAGAAGATCGATGAGCGCGCGACCGTTTCGAATTTTAGGCATTCAACAAGTTGCGATCGGTGGTCTGGATAAGGTCGCGTTGCGGAAGCTTTGGGTCGACACGCTCGGTTTGCATCCGGAAGGCACCTTCCGCAGCGAATCGGAAAACGTGGACGAGGATATCGTGGCCATCGGCAGCGGACCGTTCAAAGTCGAGATCGATTTGATGCAGCCGCTCGATCCCGAAGGCAAGCCGAAGGTGCATCAACCGCCGCTGAATCACTTTGGGCTTTGGGTGGACAATCTCGCGCTGGCCGTCGATTGGCTGCAAAAACAAGGTGTTCGTTTTGCGCCGGGTGGAATTCGAAAAGGCGCTGCGGGCTTTGACGTTTGTTTCATTCATCCCAAAGGAAGCGAGGAATTTCCGATTGGCGGCGAAGGCGTGCTTTTGGAACTCGTGCAAGCGCCGCAGGAAGTGATCGAAGCGTTTACGAAACTCGGATGAACGGATCCTCTGCGCGGCTTTTCTCAAGTTCCTTTTTGTTCCCGCCGTTATGAGTTTCGTTGCGTCGGTGTGTTGTTTCCTCTTTTAGGTTTGGTGATTTTTCCATTCTGGAGATTGAGTCATGGCGTTTTTTCGCGGTCCGTTGATCGTGAATATCTACTTCGACATTCAAGGCGAGACGGTGCGGATTCAAGTTCCTGAAGCCCGGATCGACGAACGGGTGTCGTGTTATCTCGGCTACAGCCATCGTGACGACGAGATTGTTTCCGTCGGATTTTCACACGATCAGGTTTTGGCGGCAGACCCCGAGCGCCTTGTCGATTCGGATTCGAAAATTGAATTCATCAATCCGTTCAAAGGCGAGCAGTTTCATCGCAAGCTTGCCGAATATTTCCTGCATCACTATGTGGTGTCGTCCTACGAACAAATTCGCACTTCCGGTCTTAGTTACTGGATTCCCGGTACATTCGACGAGATTCGTATCCATCTGAAGTTTCCAGGTTATGAATCCGTTCCGCGCTATGTGCAAAACTATTTTGCGCGCAAGCTGAAGCGCTTTCCGCGCCTCGGCGAGTTTACGGTCAATGGTCGCGTGATTCTGGGCTACGAGTAGCTGTCGCGACATTCCGTCTTCGCGCGATCTTCCGACACTTTCGAGTTTAGAAAACCTTGGATCCATTTCGCTTTGCGAGGGTGGATTTTTTTCTCCGACGGAAAACATCTGCCAGGGTTCGGAGAAGTGTTCAAAAGCAGAATGGATTTAAGACGCGTTAGGAAGCCTCGGATTTATTCTGCCCCACAAACGCGAGTCGTCTTTTCGCCGACGGAAAACATCCGCCCTGGTTTGCGACAGTACTCAAAAACCAGAATGGATCCGAGACGCGTTAGTGTTTTTCGCGCAAGTAAAAATTGGCGAGCGCGTCCACGTATTCGTTCCAGCGCGATCCGTCGTGGGCCTTGATCCATTTCAGTGTTACACGAGAGTGTGAACGTGCGAGCGCGTACAGCTCTTGAACGAGCTCCAGGTTTTTGATGGGTCCTGTTTTTCGCCGCCAACCTCGTTTTTCCCAATTCGCCGCCCACTCGTTGATGGTGTCGACGCAAAGTCGGCTATCGGAATAAATCGTGAGTTCAGCAGCGTCGGGCAGCATGCGATAGGCCTCGATCAAGGCCGTGAGTTCCATGCGGTTGTTCGTGGTGTCGGGCGCGTGTCCCCACTTTTCCTGCACGATTGTACCCTTTGCGACGTGCACGACTCCCCAGCCGCCAGGTCCGGGATTTCCCTCACAGCTTCCGTCGGTGAAGATACCGTCTTGTGGGCCATCGCGGAATTTTGCGAGGACGGCTTCCGGCGTGAGAATCGTGCGATTCATGGGTGTCATGCTCCGATACGGAAATAGATCACATCGCCGTCTTGCACGACATAGTCTTTGCCTTCAACCCGCATCTTGCCCTTGGTTTTGGCTCCGGCTTCGCCGTTTGCTGCAATGTAATCGTCAAAGGCGATGACTTCGGCTCGAATGAATTTCTTTTCGAAATCGGTGTGGATCACAGCAGCAGCCTGCGGCGCCGTGGAGCCGATCGGAATCGTCCACGCTCGGACTTCCTTTTCACCGGCGGTAAAGTAAGTGATGTAGCCAAGCATCGCATAGCTCTCGTGGATCAAGCGATGCAGTCCGGGTTCTTCGATGCCGAGCTCTTTCAAAAACTCCAAGCGTTCTTCCGCAGTGAGTTCCGAAAGTTCAGCTTCAATCTTTCCGCAGAGGCGCACCACGCGTGCACCTTGTTCTTTCGCACGCGCTTCGACCGCAGCGGTGTAGGTGTTGCCGGTGAGGATCGCCGTCTCGTCGACGTTGGTCACATATAAAATGGGTTTTCCCGTGAGCAAAAAACATTCACGGAAATTGGCGTGTTGTTCGTCGGGGACGGAAAACGAGCGTGCGGGTTTTCCGTCGGCAAGATGTGCGTGCAATGCCTCGAAGAAGGTGAGCGCTTCTTTTGTACCCTCCGCGTTGCCGCGTGCGTTGCGACGCGCTCGTTCGATGCGACGCTCCATGGTGTCTAGGTCTGCAAGTGCGAGCTCGGTCTCGATGGTTTCGATATCGCGAACCGGATCGATGCTGCCTTCAACATGCACCACGTTTTCATCTTGAAAGCAGCGTACGACGTGCAGGATCGCGTGTGTCTCACGAATGTGTGACAGAAACTGATTGCCGAGGCCTTCGCCTTGCGATGCGCCACGCACGAGACCTGCAATATCGACGAATTCGACGGTGGCGGGCAAGATCGCTTGTGGAAGAACGATCTTGGCGAGTGCATCGAGGCGTTCGTCTGGCACCGGCACCATTCCTGAATTGGGCTCGATTGTGCAGAACGGATAGTTTTCGGCCGCGATTCCGGCGGCGGTGAGTGCATTGAAGAGCGTGCTTTTGCCGACGTTCGGCAGACCGACGATTCCACAGCGAAGCGACATGATTCATTTCCTCGATTTGGGTGAAAATTTTCGGGGTTTCGGTTTGTGCGGATGAGGCTTTGCGCCGGACGCTCCGCGATGTTCGCGTGCCGGATGTCCTTTTTGCGCTGTGGTTTTCGTGGCTGAAAATTTGCGCGGTTCGTGATTGCGGCGCGGGAAGGAGTTCGATTCGTTTTGCGAGGATCGGGGTTTGGCCGAGTGAAACTTTTTTGCGTCGGATGGAGGTGCATCCTCACCGGCGTCGTCCGACGAGCTCGAATAATTTTCCAAAAAATTCCGACGGTATTCCTCGAAGCGACCTTCGCGGATTGCCGTGCGTGCGCCGTGCATGAGATGTTGATAAAAATGCGTGTTGTGGATCGAAGCAAGGGTCGTTGACAGAATTTCGTTGGCTGCAAAGAGATGATGAAGATAAGCGCGCGAAAAACCGCCACGACAAGCGACGCAGGAGCAGGAAGTGTCGATTGGATATGCATCGCGTCGATAGCGTCGATTCGTGAGACGAATTTTTCCTCGACTCGTAAACAGCGTGGCACTGCGTGCATAGCGCGTCGGAATCACACAATCGAAGAGATCGATGCCAAGGCCAATGGAGGCGAGCAAATCTTCCGGCAGACCAACGCCCATCAAATAGCGCGGCTTGTTTTCCGGAAGAAGCGGTGCCGTGTATCCGGCGATCTCGCAGAGCAGTTCGTGCCCTTCTCCGACGGAAACACCACCGATCGCGTAGCCCGGCAAATCCATGGCGACGATTTCGCGTGCGCACTGTTCGCGTAGTTCGCGGTACACACTTCCTTGTACGATGCCAAACAAGGCTTGCGTTTCCGGGTTGCGATGTGCCGCGATGCAGCGTTCGAGCCACGCGAGCGTGCGGCGCACACCCGTTGCAGCAAGTTTTTTGTCGGCGGGATACGGCGTGCATTCGTCAAACGCCATGATGATGTCGGCACCGAGCGAATTTTGAATCTCGATTGAACGCTCTGGCGTAAGTTCCATTGTTTCGCCGCTGATTTCGTTTGCAAAGCGCACGCCATGGTCGCTGATTTCTTTTTGTGGAATCGAAAAAACTTGAAATCCGCCACTGTCGGTGAGGATGGGACCTTCCCAACACATAAATGCGTGAAGACCACCGAGTTTTTCGACGAGCGCTTCGCCAGGGCGCAGCGCGAGATGATAGGTGTTGGCGAGGACGACCTCAGCGCCGGTGTCGCGAACTTGTGTTGGCAACATGGCTTTCACCGAGCCGTGTGTGCCGACGGGCATGAAGCTCGGTGTATGCACCGGGCCGTGTGGCGTCGTAAAGAGGCCTACACGCGCTGCGCGGTCGCGTTTTTCTAAGGAAAATTGAAACGGAGAGTCGGTCAAGAGTGTGCCCTAGAACGGGCGAGCACGATCATGCAACGCGAGCGCACGCACCTTAGCGGTACGTGTGCCGCGTGCCGCCGCTCACGCGTCGCCGTACGCGACGATGTTTGGCCTTGAGCTTGGCGCGATAGCGATTGCTCTTGCCTCGATTGCGATGACTCGTTGTGGATTTACTCATGGCTTCTCCTGGCACCTCGCGGGTCGATTTGCGGGGCGGAGACTAGGCGAAGGATTCGAAAAAGTCCATGATGGACCAATGGATAGAAGAAAAATCCGATCGAAAAGAAAGGGGCAGAGATGAGTTTGAATCTGGCGTTGATTCTCCAAGGCAGCGCGGCGCAGGCACCCTCGAAAATTGCAATTCGCTATGCGGATCTCGAAATCTCCTATTCCGAGCTCGATCTGCGAGCTCGCCGTTTTGCTGCGGGTCTTGTCGCGTGCGGAGTCGCGCCCGGGGACAAAGTTGCGCTGCTCATTCCCAATCTTCCCGAGTTCAGTGTGAGCTACTTCGGAATTCTCTATTGCGGTGCCACGGTTGTGCCCCTGAACGTGCTCCTCTCTGCTGCCGAGGTCGAATATCACCTGCGCGATTCGGGTGCGAAGCTTCTGATCGCGCATCCACTTTTTCAGGCGGCGGCGCGCAGCGGGGCCGAGGCGGCGGGCGTGACGCTCGTGTGGACCGGTGAGGAAGCGCTCGCGGGTGGTGCCGCGTTTTCGAGTTTGCTTGCCGAGATTCCCGTGCAAAGCCTGCATGCGACGCAGGCCGACGATACGGCTGTGCTTCTTTACACCTCGGGCACGACCGGACATCCCAAGGGCGCAGAACTCACGCATGCAAATCTCTTCCTGAATTGCGCGATCGTGGTGCCGAAGTTGCTGCCGATCGGTCCGGACGCGGTGGGGCTCGCGACGCTGCCGCTTTTTCATAGTTTTGGTCAGACCGCGATTCAAAATGCGCTGATCGCCGCGGGCGGAAGCTTCAGCCTGCTGCCGCGATTTTCGCCGGAACAAGTGCTCGAAATCATGGAGCGTGATCAGGTTTCGGTGTTTGCCGGTGTGCCGACGATGTATTTCGCGCTTTTGCATTACGAAGCCGCGCGCGCTTTCAATCTCACAAAACTGAAGTTCTGTCTTTCCGGCGGAGCACCGATGCCTCTCGAAGTAATGCAAGCGTTCGAGACACGATTTGGTGTACAGATTCTCGAAGGATATGGACTTTCCGAGACATCACCCGTGGCGAGCTTCAATATGCTTAGCCGCCCACGCAAAGTGGGTTCGATCGGCTATCCGGTATGGGGCGTTTCGATGCGGGTCGTCGATGCGCATGGTGCGGTGTTGTCCGACGGAGAGCGCGGCGAAGTCTGCATTCGCGGTCACAACGTGATGAAAGGCTATTGGAACCGGCCCGAGGCGACACACGAAAGTTTGGTCGACGGTTGGTTCCACACCGGCGATATTGGTTATCGCGACACCGAAGGTTGTTACTTCATCGTCGATCGCAAGAAAGATTTGATTTTGCGCGGCGGCTTCAATGTGTATCCGCGCGAAGTCGAAGAGGTGCTTTATGCACATCCTGCCGTGATGGAAGCGGCCGTGATCGGAATCCCTTCTCCCCAGCACGGCGAGGAAGTCAAAGCGATCGTCGTTCGAAAACCCGGTGCGACCCTCGGCGAAGAAGAATTGCGCATTTACTGCAAAGAAAAGCTCGCGGCCTATAAATACCCGCGTGTCATCGAATTTCGTGATGCGCTGCCCAAAGGTCCAACCGGAAAAATTCTGAAGCGTGAGCTTCGCTGAGATTGGGTGACGCGCGACATTCGCGTGATACCTTCCCAAAATGCGTCTCGTCCTCTACACCGGAAAAGGTGGCGTTGGCAAAACGACCACGGCCGCGACGACCGGCCTTTGTGCTGCGGATCGAGGCCGGCGCACGCTCGTCGTTTCCGCCGACACAGCGCACAGCCTCGGTGATGTGCTTGAGACACGACTTCGCTCGGAACCCACCGAACTCGCACCCCGTTTTTTTGCCATGGAAGTCGATGCGCGCACCGAGATGGCAAAACATTGGGGCGCGGTGCGCGAGTACTTGATTTCTATTTTTCGTTTTCAAGGCATCGAAGCGGTGGTGGCCGAAGAATTGGCGTTGCTTCCCGGAATGGAAGAGCTGACGACGCTGCTTGCCGTCGAAGAATATGCGGCGCGTGGTGGTTTCGAGTTTACGGTGATCGATTGTGCACCGACGGATTCGACACTGCGTTTGCTGACTTTACCCGACGTGGCGCATCGTGCATTGCGTGTCTTGCTTCGCGTGCAACAAGCCATTGCGACGGTCGTGACGCCGCTCGCGCAAAATTTGATTCCCGTTCCGCTTCCCGATGCTGCCTTTTTTCGTGAAGCCGACGCTTTGATCTACAAAAAATTGCGTACATTGCACGAGCGAATTACGGGCCCAGAGACAAGCGTGCGCATGGTGGTGACGCCCGAAAAAATGGTGATCGACGAAGCGCGTCGCGCCTACACGGATCTTTGTCTCTTCGGGATTCCGTGCGACGCTGTGATCTTGAATCGCATCTTGCCGCCCGAAGCGCGCGAAGAAGATTTCTTTCGCGACTGGATGCGGATTCAAGAAGAGAGGCGCCAAGAAGTGCAGGATCTCTTTGCGCCACTGCCGGTACTCGGTGCGCCGCTCGAAGCGGATGAAGTGACGGGTCTTGCGGCCTTGCGTGCACACGGGGCAAAACTTTTTTGCGACAAAGATCCCACGGCGCTTCTCAGTTGCGCTCCGAAGATGCGTTTTGCGGGGAGCAAAACAGAAGGCTATCGCGTTGAAATTCCGCTGCCGAATGCCGATCGCGCTTCGCTCGATGTAGCCAAGGTTGCGGACGAGTTGATCGTGACGACGGGCGTGCGACGGCGCGCGATCAAATTGCCACGACGCATGTTGCGACTCGATTTGGCACACGCCAAATACGAAGCGAATCGACTCACAGTACGATTTGCGACGCGATCCGACGGAGAAGAGTCAGCACCAACCACGCAAGCACAAACCGAGGCGTCAAATTTGGCACCGGTCGGCGCGCCGGCAGGAGCACAAACCGGTGCATCCGCGTCGGAACCGCATGCGACGCATATCTGTGTCGAATGCGAAGCGGAAAATCCGAACCTTTCGCACTCAGGCGTTTCTCGTCGACCGGAGGATACGTAGATGCGTGTCATCCTGCTTACGGGCAAAGGTGGCGTTGGCAAGACGAGTCATGCGGTGGCGACGGCGCTCGGCGCGGCGCGCTGTGGACATCGCGTGTTTTTGCTTTCGACGGATTCGGCACACAGTCTTGGTGACTCTTTGGGGTGTCGGATTGGTCCGCGTCCCGTGCCGGTGGCCGACCAGGTGGTGGCGCAAGAAGTGGGCGTGCTCGACGAGCTGGCATATTCCTGGTCCGAAATTCAAGAGTGGCTGCGCGAACTTTTGCGCGAAGAAACCGATGAGCTGGTCGCCGAAGAGTTGCTCGTGTTTCCGGGGCTCGAAGAGTTGATCGCCTTGCGCGCCATTCGCCAAGTCGAAGCGATGCGCGAGTTTGACGTTTGCGTCGTCGATTGTGCACCGACGGGATCGACTTTGCGCATGCTGCGTTTTCCGGATGTGCTTCGAATTTTCATGGAAAATTTTTTCGATTTCGAACGTAGAGGTGCGCGGTTGTTGCGCCCTCTTCTCGAACGCATCCATGCGAAAAATTTGATCCCGCGTGAACAGTTTTTTGATGCTTTCGAGCGCTTGTATCGCGAAATCGAAGAAGTGCGAAGGATTCTTCTCGATCGCACTCGCACGAGTGCGCGGCTCGTCGTGAATCCGACGCGTGTCGTCGTGGAAGAGACGCGACGCTCTTTTGCGTATCTTTGCCTTTACGGCGTGAACACGGACGGCGTGATTGTAAATCGCGAGCTTCCCGCACAAGCTGCCGAAGGTTATTTTTCGCGCTGGCGCGAGAAGGAACGAAGCGAAATTGCCGCGATCGAAGCTTCGTTTCCGGTGCCGATTTTTCACGCACCGCTGTATCCACACGAACTGATTGGCAAAGCCATGCTCGCCACGCTTTCGAATGCCGTTTACGGTGATCGCGATCCGGCAGAATTTTTCCTCACGCACAGTCCGCTGCGTCTTTTCAAACGCGGTGCGCATACCGTGCTCGAACTCGACGCGCCAAACATCGCTCGGGACGATGTTTCCGTGGCGCAGAATGGCGACGTGCTGGTCGTTCACTTGCGCGATGCGCATCGGCTGATTGCTCTGCCCGACTCGGTCCTCGGAAAATCGGTCGAGGAAGTCTCGCTGCGCGACGGTGTGCTCGCAGTTCTTTTCGAGGCCTAGACCGGCTTCGCAAGGCTTTCCGTCTGAATCGCAGAGGGTTTTTCGAGTGAAAAAGATTCGAATTGCAGAAATCCCTTTGAACGGATTAAGAACGGTGCGTTTTTGCCGATCCGTTCTGTCGACTCTGCCGGGAAGATCGTGGTAGGGTGCGCAGTGTCCGAGCGGGGACGCCAAGAACCACTGCGGCGAAGTAGGCACGCTCTTGGTATGCAACCCCCAAATTGGCAATTCGAGTAATCCGGCAATTCGAGCAATCGCAATCTGAGCCATTGAGCTGGGTCGACAGAGTGCGCAATCGAGCTCTGGATTTCATCCCCAAACCGCGTTGCAAAACGCTGTGAAGAAGAGACGAAAAGATGAAGAAGATCGTTGGCAGTTCACACCGGTTTGTTCTCCACCAAGCTTCGCTTTTGCTTGCAGTTGCGTTGGCCTTTGTGGCTACGCCGAGCTTTGCGGCAAAAATTTTGGATTTGCGTACGGGCAAGAATGACGAGTTTACGCGCATCGTGGTCGATCTCGATCAGCCGACGACTTACCACGTTTCGGAGCAAGTCGGTGCATCCGGATCGGAACTCGTGCTTACCGTGAAGGCGGGCGGGAGTGCGCAAACCGTGAAGGTTGCGACGCGCTTCGTGAATTCCATTCAAGTCAAGCCGGGAGCTTCGGAAACGCAAATCCTTGTGCAGTTGCCACACAAAAATGCGTCGGTGAAAGATTCCATTTTGCAAAATCC
>JADFDR010000139.1 GCA_018262735.1 Geobacter sp. | reverse complement strand
GTCACGCGCGCTCCGTCGAGCCAGGCTTCGAGTTCGATCAAGCGCGCCGTGCCCGCATACGAAATCACAGCATCGTTAAGTGCGAGATATTCGCCGAGCACTTGGCCATCGCGCTCGACGCGCACGTCGAGCCGCATGCGCGGTTCGATCACCATCTTGTCGTGAAACACTTTTTCGAGCGTCGCAAAAACATCCTCGCGCGCGACTTCGGCCAAGAAACCAAGCCGCCCGAGATTCACGCCAAAGATTGGAACGCTGCGTGAACCAACCGCGCGCGCCACGCCAAGCACGGTGCCATCTCCGCCAAGCGCAACGAGGAGATCGACGTTTGCAGCGAGCGACTCGCGACTCAAACCCGTTTCACCGACGGAGGCCGCGGCCTCTTCGTCGCAAAAAACCTGCACGCTTCTTTCGCAAAGCCAAGTGCGCAGCCCACCGACGAGCCCCGCACCGTCGCTTTGGCCGGGTTTCAAACAAATGCCCACTCTCGAAATTTTCATTGCCATGCCTCGACTGCCGCGACGCAAACGACTCCGCGTGCGCCCCAAATCTTTACGTTTCGCTTTTTCCCGTTCCTCGACGGCAACACGCACGGTATGTGCATCGTTGTTGCGGATCCTACACAACACCGCTCATCGATCCCGCACACGAGCATCGCTCTCGTCATGCATTGCACGACATGCAAAGCCAAGTTCCTAGCGAGACTCGGATCCATTCCGTTTTTTGAATACTTTCTCAAACCAGGATTAAGGCTTTCCGTCGGTGGAAAATCAACCAACCTGCATCAAGCAGAATGAATCCGAGTCTCCCTAGCAAAAGCCCAAACACAAAAGTCTGCAAGCCAAAACCACCAAAGGCTTGCCTCTCGAAGCCTCGTTCTGAACAGCGCTCTTGATCGCGATGAATTCGCTCGCGAACACCGGCGCAATTCACACTCGATCGCACTCGCACCGAACGCGCGAGTTGCACGAACGATGCAAGGTTTGCTGCGATTGCGCCCACAGCAGCATCGTTCCTTGCACCGAACGCGCGAGTTGCGCGAACGATGCTAGCATGCCGCGATGGTGCCGGAGTCTCTCGATCTTTTTCCTGATCTCGAACCGTGTCCGCCGCATGGCGACGCGAATGCGCGTGCATCCGCAAACCCGACGAGCACTTCCGTTCATCACTCCCGCGCCGGATCCGACACCGGGCCAAACACACCCCTCGCCGATCGAATGCGCCCTGCCAATCTCGATGAAGTCGTCGGCCAAGATCACCTCGTCGGGGCCAACGCACCCCTACGCACGCTCTACGCATCTTCGACGCTACCCTCGGTCCTGCTCTGGGGACCACCCGGCAGCGGCAAGACTTCCCTCGCAAAACTTCTGGCCGCTTCGCGGGAAAACACGGTGTTCGTAGCGCTCTCGGCCGTACTCGCCGGAGTCAAAGAGATTCGCGCAATCGTCGAGGAAGCTACGCGCGCACTGCGGCGTGGGCGACGCACCGTGCTCTTCATCGACGAAATTCACCGCTTCAACCGCGCGCAGCAAGACGCACTACTGCCGCACGTCGAATCGGGCGTGGTGACACTGATTGGTGCCACGACAGAAAACCCCTCGTTCGAAGTCAACGCCGCGCTGCTCTCTCGTTGCCGCGTTTTCACTCTCCACCCTTTGACACCCGAGTCGATCGAAGAACTCGTCCGTCGCGCAAACGAAAACAGCGAACGCGGGCTTGGGCAGTATCGAGTCGAACTTTCCAACGCTGTCCTTGCCGCCATCGCCCAGGCTTCCGACGGTGATGCGCGCCGCGCACTCGGCATTCTCGAAGCGGCTGTCGGCATGCACTGCGGCAGCGCAAACGCCAAAGCACCACTCGCACTCGAAACCGTACGCGAAGCCGTCGGCACACGTATTCTCTTGCACGACAAAGATCGCGAAGAGCATTACAACGTGGTGTCGGCCTTGATCAAAAGTTTGCGCGCAAGCGATCCCGACGCGGCGCTCTATTACTTGGCGCGGATGCTTTCGGCCGGCGAAGACCCTCTCTTCATCGCACGCCGTTTCGTCATCTTTGCTTCCGAAGACGTGGGCAATGCCGAACCCACTGCGCTTGTGCTCGCCACCTCGGCCTACACTACTGTGGAACGCATCGGCATGCCGGAAGGGCGCATCCCGCTCGCGCAAGCGGCGACCTTCCTCGCCTGCGCGCCAAAAAGCAACGCATCCTACACTGCTTTGGGTCGCGCCATGCATGCTGTCGAAAAATACGGCTCGCCGCCGGTGCCGTTGCATTTACGCAATGCACCGACTTCACTCATGAAGGAACTTGGCTACGGCAAGGGCTATCAATACGCGCACGACGCCAAGGATCAATTCGTACCCGAGCGCAACCTGCCCGACGCCCTCGGCGAAATCGAATTTTACGAACCCAAATCGATTGGGGCAGAAACCGAAATTGCCGCCCGTCTCCGAGCCTGGCGTGAACGTCGCGCGAAAAAAGAATCGCCCTCGCGCTAAGGAACCTCTGATCAATTCCATTTTCTGCGAATCAGGACTGGTATTTTTCGTCGGAGGAAAATCCCTCGTCTTTCGAAAGCGGGATTCACCAGAGGCTCCCTAAGCCCTCTTTGCACGAGGGCGATCCCAAAAGAAGAAGTCGACAACGCAGTTTTGTGTCTACGCCGCAAGGCATTGCAACGTCATCGCATCGCGTCTCTGTGCAAACCGCGTGCTCGCAAATGCGACGAGGGCACCGTCGGGAGCTACGGATCCGTCCGCTTCATGAATGCGGATTGCATTCTCCACCGACGGAAAATATCCACCGGATTTCCTGAAGCCACGCAAAACCGAAATGGATTCGAAACGCCTTAGATCACGCCCTGCGCGAGCATGGCATCCGCAACTTTGACGAAACCGGCGATGTTCGCACCATTCACGTAGCTGATGGTTCCGTCGGAACGACGACCGTATTGCAAACACGCATCGTGAATGCCGATCATGATGCTGTAGAGGCGTGAATCCACTTCGTCGCGTTGCCAGGAGAGACGCATCGCGTTCTGGCTCATCTCCAAACCCGAAGTTGCGACACCGCCGGCGTTGCTTGCCTTGCCCGGCGCAAAAAGCACGCCCGCTTTTTCGAGGCAGTGCACTGCGTCGAGCGTCGTCGGCATATTGGCTCCTTCGGCAACGCAGACCACACCGTTCTTGATCAGCACCTCGGCATCGGCAGCATCGAGTTCGTTCTGCGTGGCACACGGCAGTGCGACATCCACAGGAACATGCCACGGCTTCACGCCCGCCTCGAAACGCACACCGGTGCGCGCAGCGTAATCGCTCACTCGACCGTAGAGATTGTTCTTCACGTCCATCAGTTCGGCGAGCTTGGCGGAAGAGAACCCCTCCTCGTCGATGATCGTGCCGCTCGAATCCGAAACGGTGACCACCGTCGCTCCAAGCTGCATCGCCTTCTCGATCGCATACTGCGCGACGTTTCCCGAGCCTGACACACTTACGCGTAATCCTTGAAAATCCATACCGCGTTGGCGGAGCATCTGTTCGGCGAAGTACACGACACCGTATCCGGTCGCTTCCGGGCGAATCAGCGAGCCGCCAAAGCTCAAGCCCTTCCCGGTAAAGACGCAATCCGCGCGATTCGTCAGCTTCTTCATCATGCCGGTCATGAAGGCCACTTCGCGCCCACCCACACCAATATCGCCGGCCGGCACGTCCGTATTCGAACCCACGTGACGAAACAACTCTGTCATCAACGCTTGGCAGAACCGCATCACCTCGCCTTGGCTCTTGCCCTTCGGATCGAAATCCGAGCCGCCTTTGCCTCCGCCCATCGGCAACGTCGTCAGCGCGTTCTTGAGGGTTTGTTCGAAAGCAAGAAACTTGAGAATCGACAGATTCACCGACGGATGGAATCGCATCCCACCCTTATAGGGCCCAATCGCAGAACTGTGTTGAATGCGATAACCGCGATTGACGCGTACCTCGCCGCTATCGTCGAGCCAAGACACACGGAACATCACCACTCGCTCCGGCTCCACGAGGCGATCGAGCAAACCGTATTCGGTGTATTGCGGATTGGCTTCGATGAACGGCCAGAGGCTTTCCATCACTTCGGTGACGGCTTGCAGAAATTCGGGCTGGCGGGGATTGCTCTGGCCTACTCGATCCAAAAAACTCTGTAGCGATGCGTACTTCATAGTGGGTGCTCACCGGTAGTGGGTTCTCGATCTTGGTTCTCGCAACGGGTCCTTAAAAGGGGCCGCATTTTACCGGCCCGGAACCGTTTGTACTAGGGAGCGGAACAAGAAACCAGCGCCATTTTTCTAGGGAACCTCGGATGAATCCTGCTTTTGAAAGACGAGTTGATTCCCCACCGACGGAAAACGCCAGCCCTGATTCGCGGAAAATGGAATTGATCAGAGGTTCCGTAGGGCATCGCGGCAAATCGACGCAATTTCCGGCCTGTTTTCGCCACCGGAGGCCTCCCCCAACGGAGCCGAAACAAGCACTGCCAACCCCATGAAGTGCCTGTTTTCCTGCCAAGCCACTGCAAAATGAGATTTTTAGAGTGTTCATTGCAACCTCCTTTGATATAAAGCTCCCCTGTTCAAGGAGTTCGCGATGCGCTGGGACATCAAAGGTTTGATCGGGCTGCAGCTTCTCGCTGTCGGGCTCTTCGTTTCCTGGCAACTCGGCCTTTGGCAGGGGCTCGATGATGGCGTGTTCTGGTGGTTCAATCGCCAGATCGTCAACTCGCCGAGCTTTGCCGAGTTTGTCGCCTTCGCAAACCAGCGCGGGATCGATGGCGGCGTGGCGCTGCTAATGCTGGCGTTCTCGTTGCGCTATGCCTCGCTCGCGGTGGGGCGCGAGCGCGCG
>JADFDR010000138.1 GCA_018262735.1 Geobacter sp. | reverse complement strand
ATTCGGCCAGCTTCGCCAAGCTCGTCGAACTCGCCCAAAAACATCTCGCCCAATCGAGCGCGAAGGCCGCGTAGTCGGGCGTTCGCGCTCGCCCTGCGGTGGTTGGGTGGAGAGCCAGCTTCTTGCCTTCTCCGATCGGCGTGTAGGAACGGTGATGCCTTCCGGCCCGCTGCGGACCTCTCGATCCGGTCGAAAAAAGAGCCATTTTCGATTTCGGATTGAAAAACCGAAGTTTTGATTTGCGAAATCTTTTCGCGGTGGTACAAGGTGCCATCCAAGCAAAAGGCGAGGAATTTCCAATGCAGCGTGTCCGCCCGCAGTTTCAGGTTGCGAGGGCGAGGGAGTGATTGAGATGCCGAAGATGAAGTCGCACCGGGGTGCGGCCAAGCGTTTTACGAAGACGGGTACGGGGAAGGTGATGCGTCGCAAGGCGAATTTGCGTCACATTTTGACGAAGAAGAGCAGTGATCGGAAGCGCAAGCTCGGTCAGTCGACGGAGGCTGCGAAGGCCGATTCGCGTCGGATCAAGCAGATGGTTCCGACACTGTAGAGTGTTGTTTCGCGAGGCGTGTCGCGAGGCTCGGCGGAGAGGATTTCGCGGGGTTGCGAGTTCGATGCGTGGCATGGCGGTTTGAGGCAACAGGATTTTTAAGCGAGGGAAAGGAGAGAGGCGATGGCACGCATAAAACGCGGCACGATGGCGAAGAAGCGGAAACGCAAAATTTTCAAGAAGGCCAAGGGTTATTACAGTGGCCGAAGCAAGTTGCTCAAGACGGCGCGCGAGGCGGTGGAGAGAGCGGGGCAGTATGCATACCGCGACCGTCGTCAACGCAAGCGCCAGATGAAGAAGCTTTGGATCACGCGTTTGAACGCAGCGGTGCGGGAGCATGGGCTTTCGTATAGCCGGTTCATGGGTGGTCTTGCGTTGGCGGGTGTGGACATGGATCGCAAAGTGCTCGCCGAGATCGCGGTCCGGGATTCGGCCAGCTTCGCCAAGCTCGTCGAACTCGCCCAAAAACATCTCGCCCAATCGAGCGCGAAGGCCGCGTAGTCGTGGATCTCTCGCGTCTCGTCGACGAAGCGTTGCGCGAAATCGACACTGCAGTAGACGAAAACGCGTTGATTCAAGTGCGTGCGCGCGTCCTTGGCAAGCAAGGCGCGCTTTCTTTGCAGTTGCGTGAACTCGGGACGCTTGCGCCGGAAGCGCGTGCTGCACGCGGCAAGGATCTCAATGACGCAAAAATGCGTATCGAAGCGGCAGCGACAGCGCGACTCGAAGCGTTGCGTGCGACGGCAAGTGCGACACGGCTTGCGTCGGAGCGCATCGATGTGAGTTTGCCGGCGTGTGGCCCTTCACTTGGGCACATGCATCCCGTGCGCCGAGTCGAATCCGAATTGATCGAGATTTTTGCGGGGCTTGGCTTTGAGTGGGTCGACGGTCGCGAAGTCGAGACCGAACATTACAACTTCGATGCGCTGAACATTCCTGCCGATCATCCGGCGCGTGAAATGCAAGATACGTTCTTCGTGCGTCCCGGAGTGGTGCTGCGCACGCATACCTCGCCTGTGCAAGTCCGCACCATGGAAAAACGCAAGCCGCCGTTGCAAGTGATTACGACAGGGCGCGTGTATCGACACGACAAGGATACGAGCCATAGTCCGATGTTTCATCAACTCGAGGGTTTCCTCGTCGATGATCGTGCGACCTTCGTCGAACTCAAAGGTGTGCTCTACGCCGTATTGCGAAGTTTGTTTGGACAAAATGTCGAAATGCGTTTCCGGAAAAACTTCTTTCCGTTCACCGAACCGTCGGGCGAGATCGACATTCGGCGCGAAGGCAGTTGGGGCGGGCGCTGGATGGAGATTCTCGGTTGCGGAATGGTTCATCCGAACGTGTTGCGTAACGTGGGGTATGACCCCGATTTGTGTCAGGGCTTTGCCTTTGGCATGGGGCTCGATCGGATCGCAATGCTCAAGTACGGCATCGACGAGATTCGAGTGCTTTTCGAAAACGATCAACGCGTGCTAGAGCGTTTCTAGTTTCGTATCGCGACGGAGATGACTTTGCGCGTATCACTGCACTGGCTTCGTGAGTTCGTTCCTATTCAGGCGTCCGCAGCGGAAATTGCGGATCGCTTGACGCGCTGCTCGCTCGAAGTCGAAGAAATCGAAGAACTGGGGCGCGCGCTCGACGGAGTGGTCGTGGCACGACTCCAATCGATGCAGCCACATCCCAACGCCGATCGCTTGACACTTTGCGCTGTCGAGGATGGTGCCGGAACGCGTTCGATCGTTTGCGGAGCGAAGAACATGCAAGCAGGCGACTACGTCGCCCTTGCTCTGCCGAACACGACACTGCCGAACGGAGCAGAAATCAAGAAGAGCAAAGTGCGCGGCGAAGTCAGCGAGGGAATGCTTTGCTCGGAAAGCGAACTCGGACTTGCAACGGAATCGTCGGGAATTCTTCTGCTTGACGCAGAGTGCGCTCGCGAAGTAGGGCTCGGTGCGCCGGTGGCACGACTCCTGGGTCGCGACGACACCCTATTCCACATCGACGTGTTGCCTGATCGCGGCGATTGCGCGAGCACTCTCGGAATTGCACGCGAGATTGCTGCTTTGTTTCGTCTTCCGCTGACACCGAAAAGTGTCGAGTTGCAAGAATCGGGATCGCCGACGGAAAATTCCGTGTGTGTCGAGGTGCAGGATGCCGAGCGCTGCCCGCGTTACATGGCGCGGTTGATCCGTGGCTTGCGCGTGAGCGCGTCCCCGGAATGGCTCGTGCGCCGTCTCGAGTCCGTCGGATTGCGCTCGATCAACAATGTGGTCGATGTGACGAACTATGTGCTCTGGGAACTCGGGCAACCGCTACACGCTTTCGATGCGGCAACGATTCCGCAGGGCAAGATTGTGGTGCGTCGTGCGCGGAGCGGAGAGAAGATCGCGCTCCTTGACGGTGGCGAGCCGCGCGCGCTGACCACCGAGGATCTCGTCATCGCGGATCGCGAACAGCCGATTGCGCTTGCAGGCATTATGGGTGGCGCCGCGACAGCCGTTTCCTCGAGTACGACCGACGTGATCCTGGAAGCTGCATACTTTTGCGATCCGACGATTCGTCTTTCGGCCCGTCGGCATGCCATCCATTCGGATTCGTCATATCGCTTCGAACGCGGTGTCGATCTGGAGGGCGTAGCGCGCGCGCTCGATCGTGCTGCTGCGCTTATCGTCGAACTTGCAGGCGGGAGTATCGCCCCGGGAGCAATCGATCTACGCAATTTTGAGTATGGACGTTTTGCGCCAGTATCCCTGCGAGTGGCTCGGGTCAAGACACTTTTGGGAATCGATCTCGAGGAGTGTGAAATTCGCCGTCGGCTTACGAGCCTAGGAATCGAAGTAAGCGGTGCCGCGCCAATTCTTTCTGCAAAGTCTCCGACCTGGCGGCACGATCTCGTCCGCGAGGAAGATCTGCTCGAAGAAATTTTGCGTCTTGATGGCTACGACGTGCTACCCGAAGCACTGCCACGAGTGCAGGTGGTGCACCGCACACCGAGTCCTGCGCGCAAGCAAGAGCAGGCGCTGCGCGAGGTGCTGCGCGCGCATGGGTTTTCGGAGGCCGTGAATCTTGCCTTCGTCTCCGACGAAGATTTGCATGCCGTGCGCTTGGCGGATCGCCCCGAGCGCGCACGCGCCGTCGCACTCCGCAACCCGATTGGTGCCGAGCTTGCGCTCCTGCGTCCGACACTGCTTCCGGCGCTTTTGCACGCTGCGAGCTGGAACCTGCGGCATGGTGTCACGAAATTGTGTCAATTTGAAATTGGGCGTATTTTTCTCGATCGCACCGACGAAGCACTTCCCGAAGAGCGCCGTCAACTTCTTGCACTCCGCGTGCCTCATGCCGCGAAGTCGTTTTGGAATCGTCCCGAAGCGCAGGTTCCGTTTTTTGAGATCAAAAGCTTGTTGCTTGCGGCAGGCGCCACGCTGCGCCACACGTTGCGCATCGAGGCGGCGGAGGGCGAGCAGGTTTCGCCGTATCTGCATCCCGGAATTGTGGGCAAGATTCTTTGCGGTTCCAATGCGACGTCCGTCGGTGAGATTGGAGTTTTGCATCCGGAGGTGGCGCGCCACTGGGAGCTTTCGCCCGAAACGGTGCTCTTCGTGCTCGAACTCGATCCTCTACTCCAAGCTGCGCCGCAGGCGATTCGCTACGAGCCTGCTCCGAAGTATCCCGGTGTTTCGCGCGATCTTGCGATGCTCGTGGCGCTTGATGTTGCCGCCGCGCAGATCGAGGAGCGGATTTGGAAGGCCTCGGGTGGGCGCCTGGTCGGACTCGAACTCTTTGATCGCTATATCGGCAAAGGTGTTCCGGCAGGGAAACAAAGCCTCGCCTACAGAATCTTCTTGCAAGCCAAAGACAAAACTCTTACAGATCAAGAAGTTACGCGAATTGTCGAAAAGGTGAAGACAGTTTTGTCGCAAGAGTTGGGCGCAGAGCATCGAGAGTGAGATCGCTCGCTCCGAAGTCGAGAAACAAACCTGAACAAGCGTAGAAATTGGAAACCGTAAACTTCGAAACGTGTGGGTGGAAACGTGGATCAGAACGCGAAGAATCATCAAGCTGGTCGTGGAATGACGAAGGCGGACATCGTGGAGCAAATCTACGAGCGCGTTGGCTTTTCGAAGAAAGAGTCTGCGGATTTGGTGGAACTCGTTTTTTCGGTCATCAAGGACACGCTCGCAGAGGGTGAAAAGGTAAAAATTTCGGGCTTTGGCAACTTCGTCGTGCGTGAAAAGAACGCGCGCAAGGGTCGCAATCCACAGACAGGAGAAGAGATTCGACTTTCCGCGCGACGCGTGCTCACGTTCAAGCCAAGCTTGGTCTTGAAGACGATCCTGAATGATGGA
>JADFDR010000137.1 GCA_018262735.1 Geobacter sp. | reverse complement strand
GTGTTCCTCCCACAAAGGCCACTGCGGCGTGTGGGAAAATCGCGTTCAACTCTCCAAGACTGTCGAGCAAAAGCACCTCACCGGCACGAATCGTTTGCGCCACATCTTCGGCACGCAATGCGCTACGCCGTTGCACGCGACGTCCAGAGGCAAGCAACTCCTTCTCGACCTCGGCGACGCGTTCCAAATGCCGTGGTGCCACAACCAACGCAACATCGAGCCCAGCACTTTCTGCGCAGGTCAATGCCGCAAGCGCAGCACTCTCTTCGCCAGGATGCGTACTCGCAGCAACAAAGATTCGTGTTCCTTGCAAAAAAGTTGCAAGCTCCGGTGCGAGCACATTCGCCTTGCGCGGCAGATCGAACTTCAAATCACCAAGCACCTTCACGCGCGAAGCATCCATACCCAATGCGACGAAGCGTTCCGCATCGAGTGCCGTACGCGCCGCCACACCCTCGACGCACCCCAAAATGGAAGCAACCCGTTTCGCAAAGCGCCGATAGCGCGGAAACGAACGATCCGAAATGCGTCCCGACGCAATCAGTACCGGAATTCCGCGTGCATGCGCTTCCGTGATCCAAAACGGCCAAAGCTCCGTTTCAATCAAGATCAAAGCGCTCGGCTGAACGCGATCCATTGCACGCTGCACCAGCCACGGATGATCGAGCGGACAAAGCACGCACTCGAAAGCATCGCGAAAATTCTTGGCAACACTTTTTCCGGTCACCGTCATCGTCGAAAGCAAAACTTCATATCCCGCTTCGCGCAAAGCCTCGGCCAAGCGACGCGCGACCTGCACTTCTCCAACACTGGCACCATGAATCCAGATCGCACCGGGCTCACGGCGCTTGAGCGCGCCGAGCCGCTCACTCAAACCCACCGCACGCTTCGGCGCGAGTGCGAGGACGACGAGACCCAGCGGCGCAAGCGCCACCGTCGCCAGTGCCGTCAAACTATGCTTGACGAGGCGCACGAATCATTTCCTCGCAGATGGCAGCGGTGCGCGCAGCGGCACCGCCAAGCCCAAGATGCGCGCGGATTTCTGCCATGCGTTGCAAATGCAACGCGCGCACTGGGCCTTCTTCCAGAAGAAGTTGCAGGGCTTCCGCGATACGTTCGGGCTTCGCTTGCTCCTGCAAAAACTCCGGCACGACGGGCGCGCCGGCGATGAGATTTGGCATCGCAAACGACGGCACATGAATGATGCGCTTTGCCACTGCGACGCTCAGAGGATGAGCGCGCCCTGCCACGACCAGCGGTCGTGCGAGCAGCGCCACTTCGACGGTGTTTGTGCCTGGCTTGCCAAGAACCGCATCGGCTGCAAACAAGGCTTCGTAGGTCTTTCCTTCCACAAGCAAAAGCGGAAAATCGGCCGGCAACTTCAGAGCCGTCAACGCGTCTTCGATCGAACGCTTGCTCACCGTCGGTGCAACCGGAAGCAAAAAGGCAAGCTCGGGCATTCGTGCCCGCAACAAACGCGCGGTCTCGATCTGCAGTTTCAAGTTGTAGCGAATCTCGTTACGACGACTCCCCGGCAAGAGTGCGACAATTTTCTGTGTCGCATGGACACCCAGCTCCTGACGCACCTCTTCGCGAGAACGACCTTGAAACCAATTTTGCAATTTGTCGAGTAACGGATGGCCAACAAAATCGACACGAACGGGTGTCGATTGATAGATCGCCGGCTCGAAAGGAAAAATCGCAGCGATCCGATCCACGCGTGCTGCGAGCTTTTCCATGCGCGCACGACGCCAAGCCCACACTTGCGGACTCACGTAGTACAAAATTGGAATCCCCGCGCGGCGCACGCTCTTGGCAAAAGGGAGATTGAAGTCGGGCGAATCCACCAGCACGACGAGATCGGGGCGCTTCGTGTTCAGCGCTTGGCGCAAGCGTCGCCATGCCGCAAAAATTCGATTCGCACTCGCAAGCACTTCGACAAATCCACCGATGGCAAGTTCACGTTGATGCACGATCAGCTCGACGCCGGCCTTCGCCATCTGCTCGCCACCAACACCAAAAAGAGTCGCATCTGGAAATTTTGCATGCAACGCATGTGCGAGGTCTGCCGTATGCAGATCGCCCGAGGCATCCCCCGCAGAAAACAAGATCGTCGTCATTGCGGATCTTCAAATCGCGGCATGGTCTCGATCAACTCGAGCGCGGTACGCAGCGCATCGCGCCCGGCGCTACTGGGTACGAGCGGCACTTCGCGAGTGCGTACCGCATGAAAAAAGGCGCGCGCTTGTGCCAAGAGTGCATCTTCGCGGTCAAACTCGAGTTTTTCCATCTCGAGCCGAGGCTTCCCGCCCGGCGACTCCGATGCGCATTTGCGAAAAATAACCGCTGATTGTGTCAAGAAGTCGATCGAGAAATAACCCTCGGGCTGAAACACACGAAGGCGTCGCATCGGAGTGGGCGAGACGCGACTCGCAGTAAGATTCGCTACGCAGCCACTCGGAAACGTGAGGCGTGCATTTGCAATATCGACGGTGCTCGACAAAACCGGCACGCCGATCGCTTCTTGACGGATCGGACGCTCCCCCACAAGTTGTTGCACGATTTCGATGTCGTGAATCATCAAGTCACGAATGATATCGACGTCCGTCGCACGATCCGGAAACGGGCCCATGCGATGCGCTTCGATAAATTTGGGACAAGTGATTTTTTCTTTCATCGTGCGCAGCGCCGGATTGAAGTGTTCGAGATGACCTACTTGCAGAATGCGCCCCGTCGTCGCAACGAGTGCATCGATCTCTTCGGCCTCTGCAATCGTCGCTGCGATCGGCTTCTCCACCAAAACGTCGATACCGGCCTTGAGCAATTCGAGCACGACTTCGTAATGAAAAATCGTCGGCACGCAAACAATCGCTGCCTGCGCCTTGGCAAGCAAATCGCGATAATCCGTTTGCGCAGGTACACCCACTTCGGTCGCAACGGCTTGAGCGCGTGCCAGATCGCGATCGACGACCGCCAGCAGCTTCACGCCTTCGCCGGCGCGTTCGAGCGAAGCCACCTTTTGTGCATGAAAGCGCCCCATATGCCCTGCGCCGATCACAATTGTGTGTATCGTTGACAATTTATTTTGCTCCATGTTTTCGAGCCGCGAGACTTGCTTCCGTCACGCCGAGCACGACGATGCCGGCTGCGTCTGCCATCGCTAAGACTTTTTCTCGTTCGAAGATCAGAGTCTTTCCCGCTTCCGCCGCAAGCACGCCCGCGCGCGCTTCGATCAGATTGCGCAATGTTTCCACGCCGATCGCCGGCACATCGAAACGCAGATCTTGGGACGGCTTGGCAACCTTCACCATGCACACGCCGCTCCCCGCAAGCGCACCACCACGCAAAATCGCAGCATCGGTGCCCTCGATCGCTTCGAGCGCCATCACCGCGCGATCTTTCACCAACACCGTCTGTCCAATATCGAGCTCGCCCAGCGTTTTTGCGATGGGAAAACCAAATTCCACATCGGCCCACTGCGCCGGCGTCATCGAGCAAGAACTCAGCTCGCCTTCACCCATCAAAAGCTCTGGAACCCATTCGGTTTGCGGAACCAACTCGATCCCGTGTTCGAGCAAGGTGTCTGCAATCGCACCCAAAATCGAATCGTCTTTGCGATCACGAAGCGAAGCCAACATACGCAACGCCACAGCGTCAAGATGCAGGGAAGCCAGGTCTTGATAAAGATTCGCCTTGAGAACTTTGCCGGCCATTACGGCTCGTCGCACACCGGCGGCACGAAAGGATTCGATCAGCTTTCCAATTTCGCCGAGATAACACCAAACAGTTTCATCTGCCAGCTCTTCCAAGAGCGGATCGGCGTTATCGCGAATCGCTACGGCACAAACAGGGATGCCACGCGCGCGCGCCGCACGGGCAATTTCGAGCGGAAACGAGTCGCGCCCAGCAATCAATCCGAGCTTTTCCGTCATGGCGTTCGCTCCGTCAGCGACACACGCCGCGTTCCGAAGACTCCACAAACGCAATCAGGCGTGCAACTTCGGGAATCGTGCCCAACTCCTGACGCACCTGGACAAGTGCAACGTCGAGCATCTGCTTCGAATAAAACAAAATCTGATAGGCATGCTTGATCGCCGCTCGCGTTTCGGAATCGAAACCACGGCGCTTGATTCCGACGGTGTTGAGCCCCACGAGATGAGCACGATCTCCCATGACCATGCCAAAGGGCGCGACGTCTTGCCCAATTTTTGCGTTCGCAGCCGCCATCACCGATTCACCAATTTTCGAGAACTGATGCACTCCTGTGTATGCCCCTAACACTGCATAGTCTTCGACCGTGACGTGTCCGGCAAGCCCGCTAAAGCTCGCCAAAATCGTATGCGATCCGATATGGCAATCGTGCGCGATATGCGTACCGTTCATAATCAGATTGTCGTCACCAATCCGTGTACAGGCGCCACCCGACGGCGTACCCACATGGATCGTCACGTGTTCACGAATGACGTTGTCGGCGCCAATGACGAGATTCGTCGACTCCCCCGCAAACGTTTTGTCTTGCGGCGCTTCTCCAATACATGCAAACGGGAAAATTTGCGTATGCGCTCCGACGCGCGTGCAACCCGTGACCACGACATGCGACGCAAGTCGCACCTTCGGACCAAGTTCGACATTGGGCCCGACATAGCTGTAGGGACCAATCACGACGTCGTCGGCCAGACGCGCCTTCGCATCGACGGTTGCAGTGGAATGAATCTCCGCCAAAGCGCGATCAGCCCTTCTTCCGGTTGAAGCGCTGTACAACGAGATCTGTAATGTCGAGCGATTCGCGCATGTAAATCAGTCCCGGGTCGTCGCGCGTAAGAATCATCGCGTAGCCACCCTCTTTGCCGATATCACGAATGATTTCGACCATCTTCTTGCGCAGGGGGCCCACCAAACGCTCTTGGTCGAGTTT